>CALVOC010000101.1 GCA_944350145.1 uncultured Bacilli bacterium | reverse complement strand
TGTACAATAACATTAAGTTTGGTAATAAGTGCATATTTTATATGTCTATTTGTTGCACTTCGTTTGAAAATTTAGGATAGATTTTAAGAATAAATTCTTGAGTAAATACTCAAATTTTAAAATCAATTATAAGAATTTCAAACATTTAATAATCACTATAGGAAACGCAAAAATACTTGCGTATTGACTCAAAAAATTGAATTTCTGTGATCTTTTTAGCATATCATGTATTATATTGAATTAAATATAGATTACGGTTTGTAGTACTTATACCACCAGTATAATAGAGCATTTGTGTGTCATTTAAAGGAATAAGAGTTCCTGAGCTTCCCATGGAATCTGAAATGGCGATTGTATGCTCTAGTTTCCATGTTCCATTTATATTTCGATAAAACAGAAAATTCTTTTTTCGGTTAGTACCAGAGTTAGCTCCTGTACGAGCAATAAATTTGGAAGCTCCAAAATGGGATAATTCAACAATTTCACCGTATTGGTCTTCATAGGTATCAATTGGAAAAACTAGATAATCTGTAGCATTACTAGCTCTCATTACATAAGGAGCTGAAGCTGGACCAATATGAATTCCCGTTGTATCTTCTGTTCCGTAACTATATCCAACCCACACCTTATTATTACGATCCAAAGGTGTGAAGTATTTAATTGCTTCTGTTATCGATGTAGATACAGAAGGTGGCTCGATAAGACTTTCATAGTCTGTATACCAATGCAAATTTGTTTTCCTACTCCAAGTTTTATCACTTGCTTCATAAAAACCTCCAGTATTTACGTTATAATTATAGGTATAGGTATGAACTTTTCCGCTACTACTATTTGCTTCGATGGTGATTTGTGCTTCAGCATTTCCTTGATAATATGTAATTTGAGCTGGCAATAAAACATACCATTTCATATCATCGTATAAAATTACTTTCCCAGAAGCCCAAGCACTATTCCCGTTTACTTCGATCATCACTGCTCCCATACGGCCATCGCCTGTTTGAGTGTGATGCTTATAATAGGATTTGCCTACTAAAAGAAGTTTATTATTATTTATTTTAACTACATTTATTCCTGCTGCTCCTAAGGCATCAAAGCCGTACGTAATTCCATTTACTCCTCCGATAGAAACTTGGTTATTTGCATTTACATTGATTACCTGAGCATTAATATAAGAATAGTTATACATCCATTGAGTTGGCATATCATTTGTCCAAGTTAGTTCATTTGCAGTGATTCCTACAGCTTGTGTTGAGTTTAATGGAGCAATCGTTGTAAAATTATAGGTTCCAATTAAAGTGATCGTTGGAGCACAGCTTTGAGTATTACATGTTTTTGAATCTTTATCTGTTTTACAAATCTTGCCTGTGTAACTATCTTTCATTTGATAGTTTCTATATTGAACTCCTCCTCCACAACTCTTGCTACATGTTCCATAATTACTATCGGTATACACTTTTGTTTGAGTAGTGCATTCTTTATAAACGGTGTATTTTCCTTCTCGATGAACAATGTTTCCTGCTCCATCTTGAATACTTAAATAAACCGTTTTACTTGTTCCATCTAAACTTCCTGAAACTTTCCAATTTTTACTCGTTGTATAATTTTCCCAATTACATCCTTGCAAGTATCCTGTATTTGATATACACATTTTTAAATTATTCGTTCCCCCATCATCACTTGCATTAATAGTTAAAACAGTATCTAAGGTATTATAACTTCCATTAACACTTTTGATTTCAAATTGACTAATCACTGGTACACTTGTATCTACATTCTCGACATGAATTTGATTCTTTGGATTCTCTAAATCACTATCTTCTGTTTTATTTCCTACTTTATCTTCTACACATATATAGTAATTGCCATTGGTTAAATAAACACTTTGAATTCCTTCACTAGCACTCGTTTTGTTCTTTTCATATTCTTCTGTATTACAACTTTTTGTCTTTACGATACTATAACTTTTTATCCCACTTCCTGCCCCATCACTTATCTCAAATTCTACTTTTCTTTCTTGACTTGTATTAATGTCATTGTTGACATTGACACTTCCTTCTACAACACTTGGCTTTTGTAAATCAACTAATATCGTTTTACTTGTATTACTTCTTATTTCTACTCCATCTATCAAAAAGACCATTTCTAAATGAATTGTTACATTCTTGATTTGATCGGTTACTATTTCATATTTCTCACAAGTACTTAAATCTTCTTGGCAACTTTTTTCTTCTTCGCCACTCCAATAGATTTCTGTTATTTTATCTTGATAACTTTGATAAGCTTCTTTAAAGCGATATCCTACATAAATATTTCTTTCTTTTATCCAATCCGTTCCTTCAATTTTATTGATTTCACTTCCATCACTTTTATATAAAACAAGATCAACCATTCCAAAAAGATTTTCTAATTCTTCTTGTTCATAACATGTTTCACTTTCAGTGATACTTGCTTCATATTGATTGTTTTCATAAACAACATTAACAATATCACATCTCATATCGCGGTTTGTTCTTGGATCAACAAAAGATCCGGCTTCGTTGTCGGCACTTAAAGATCCATTTTCAATCAATGTTTTAATATCAAAAACAAAAGAATTTGTTTCACTAGCATATCCTTCTGCTTTTGCTAAAACTTCTTCTATTTTAGAATGATAAATACTTTCTTTAATATTTGTTTGAACTCCATTATAAACAGGTACAGCAATCAAAAGTATTATAGCCATGATTGCTATTACAGCTAAAAGTTCAATTAATGTAAATCCCTTTTTCATATAATCTATCCTCTTATATACTATAACA
>CALVOC010000100.1 GCA_944350145.1 uncultured Bacilli bacterium | reverse complement strand
TATATAATAATTGTACACATAAGAAAGTATATTGTCTACATAACCCTATTATTGTCTACTTTTAGTTTATCACTGCATATATATTGTGTAAACATCCAAAATTCAAAATTGCTCTGGGGGGGGGGGTATTGTGATAAAATTATTATGATGAATTATAGTGATTTTTTTAAAGTTTAGGTTATAATAAAAAGAAAATAGGTGGGCATATGAAAGAGAAGATAGTTGTTTTAAAAGAAAATAAAATTGCTTTAATATTACTTATTTTGATTTTGTTTATGGTTTGTATTGGAATAAGTTATTCTTTATGGAAAGTAAATTTGTTTCAAACAGCAGCAAATACTTTAGCGACCGATTGTTTTAATATTACTTTTACGGAAGCAAATAATATTGAACTATTAAATACTTATCCCATGTATGATGAAGATGGGAGTAAATTAACTCCTTATACCTTTACGATCAAAAACAATTGTGCTTCTTATGCAACTTATCAAGTTCAATTAGAAATATTAAATACTTCAACTTTAAGTGATCAATATTTAAAAGTGATGCTAGATACAAAAACACCCGATCTTTTAACAAATTATAGAGAAGGAGAAATTACTTTAGAAAATGCTAAATCTTCTTACATTTTAGACAATAATGCTCTAGACAAAAATGAAGAAAAAACCTACAATTTAAGAGTTTGGTTAGATGAAAATGTTACCTTAGAAACAGAAGGAGTACAAAATAGTACTTGGAGTGCCAAAGTAACAATTACAGCAAAATACTCTGATCATCTACCAACCGATTATGAATTATGTGTAGCAAAATATGGAGAAGATAGTATAAATTGTAGCATCATAGCCCAGTTAGATAATACAGGAAAATGTCCAACAGTAAATGAAGATGGAACAGTAAAGTTTAGTTCGTCAGAAAGTACAAATGGCTATCTTTGTAGTGCACCAGATGATTATGGAACTAGCTATTACTACCGAGGAAATGTTGAAAACAACTGGGTAAAATTTGCTGGATATTATTGGCGAATTCTAAGAATCAACGGAGACGGATCCATAAGAATGATTTACAATGGAGATGCAAGTGTCATCGATGCTTTAGATAATAAAGAAGAAGTATTAAAAAACGGCTATGATGATAGTACAACAAAATATACTCAAATAGGAGAAAGTCCATATAATGAATATTGGAAAAAAGATAATGTTCAAGAAACTGTAAATTCTTATGTATATCATGACAATGCTGGAGTAGGCTATATGTATGGAAATCGTGATGGTATAGTTGAAGGATCGACTGGGTATTCTACTAATTCTCATGCAGCGACTACTACGATATACTATGCTAAAGAATATACTTACGATGCAGAAAAAGATCGATTTACTTTAAAAGATCCAATTGGCTTATTAGGCACAGAAATAACAGAGGATTATATTGGTTGGTATACAATAAATAGTGCAATTTCTAGTGGATCTATGGATTATTTATTTAAAGTGACAAGTGTAGAACCGAGTGATGGCAGTAGTGATGCTAAAGTTGGATATAGTTATGTAAGATATGGAACAACAAGCAAAGAAAAAGCTCAAACAAATACGAATGATAGTACTATAAAAGAAGCAGTAGATTCATGGTATGAAAGTCATATAAAAGATACAGAATACGAACAATATATAGCAGATACCTTATTTTGCAATGATCGTAGTTTAGCTTCTAATGCGGATTCGAGTTATAGTCAATTAGGATATGGAATAGAAAAAACCAAATATAGAGGGTATAGTAGTGTAATGATAACATTAAATTGCGTACAGCAAAATGATCGCTTTACTGTAGATGATGAGATAATGGGCAACGGAGATCTTATTTATCCAATAGGTTTATTTACGAATGATGAAGTAAGATTAGCTGGAGGATTTAGTGATAATTATAATTTTTATTTATATACAGGAAACAATTATTGGATTATGTCTTCTATTGAATTTAACGGTTCAGTCATGTATGGCCGATTTTTGAATACAAGAGGTAGTACATCTTTGGGCTTTCTGAATTCTCTATACGGTGTAAGGCCTGTCATAAATCTAAAGCCAAATAGCCTAAATACTGGAGATGGCACGGCTTCTAATCCATATCGCATAGAATGATTTAATAAGATTAAGTACTATTAAAAGAAAAAGTGAAAAAATCTTTTTCTTTTTTTGTCAATTAAACGTATAGTTATAGAAAGAAATTGTCAAAGTCTTTCTTATTAAAACGGTTTAAGATAGACGAGAGTCAGTTTTTTTGATATGCTTATAGTAGTATAAAACAATTATGGGTAGGTGTGCATAATGAAATCATATTATTTAACAGACGCAGGAAAAGTACGTAGTCATAATGAAGACTCTGTTACAATAGTAAAAAATACAAACGATGAATACTTATTAATGGTAGCAGATGGAATGGGAGGACACCGGGCTGGAGAAGTAGCATCAAGCTTAGCTGTTACACATTTTGGAAAACGTTTTTCTTCTTTAAGCAGTGTCGGTAATTTAAAAGACGCAGTAAATTGGATTAATGATAATGTAAGCGAGATCAACGAGGCAATTCTAGATTATGCTAAAAATCATTATGATTCAACTGGTCTTGGAACAACACTAGTACTCTCTTTATTGACAAAAGACTTTTTGATCTTTGGTAATATTGGTGATTCTTCAGGATTTGTTTTGAAAAATAATCGCTTGCATAAAGTTACAAAAGATCATACATTAGTAAGCTTATTAGTAGAAGCAGGCGATCTTACAGAAGAAGAAGCTAAAAATCATCCAAAGAAAAATGTTTTAATGAAAGCTTTGGGAGCTTCAGATAAAGTAGATATGGATATTTTTGAAGTAGAAAGAAATGTCGATGGCATTCTTTTGTGTAGCGATGGAGTTACCAATATGTTAACTGTAGAACAAATTGAAAAAGTTTTAGAAGAAGAATTAACCATTGAAGAAAAGGTGAAAAAAATAGTTCGTAAGTGTAATGCTAGAGGAGGGCAAGATAATATCTCTGTAGCTTTTTTAGATATGAAAAGTGGGTGTGAAAAATGATAATGAAGGGGCAAAAGATTAGCGATCGTTATCAGATTATAAAAGCTATCGGCGAAGGTGGTATGGCAAATGTTTATTTAGCATATGATACGATTTTAGACCGTGATGTCGCGGTAAAAGTTTTACGAGGCGATCTAGCTAATGACGAAAAATTTGTAAGAAGATTTCAAAGAGAGGCTTTATCAGCAAGTAGCTTAACTCATCCAAATATTGTTGAAGTCTATGATGTAGGTGAAGATCATGGTCAATATTATATTGTCATGGAATATGTAGAGGGAAGACATTTAAAAGACTTAATTAAAAAACGTGGAAAACTTACCTTAAGCGAAGTAATTGATATTATGTTACAAATAACAGACGGAATGAGCGTCGCTCATGATTCTTATATCATTCACCGTGATATCAAACCACAAAACATTATGATTTTAGAAAATGGCCTTGTAAAAATCATGGATTTTGGAATAGCAATGGCTATGAATTCTACTCAACTAACGCAAACGAACTCTGTCATGGGAAGTGTGCATTATTTACCGCCGGAACAAGCAAATGGTAAAGGTTCCACATTGCAAAGCGATATCTATTCCATGGGAATAGTAATGTATGAACTTTTAACAGGAAAACTTCCAT
>CALVOC010000099.1 GCA_944350145.1 uncultured Bacilli bacterium | reverse complement strand
GTGAAGGAGAAATCATTGATATTGCGTCTGACTTAAATATTATCGATAAATCAGGAGCTTGGTATGCTTATAATGGTGAAAAAATAGGCCAAGGAAAAGAAAATGTTAAAATTTATTTAAAAGAAAATAAAGAACTAGCCAAAGAGTTAGAAGCCAAAATTCGTGAACATTATGGCTTTATTAAGAAAGATCAAAAAGAAGATAAAAATTAGAAAGGAAAATGTTTTCAATCCTTTCTTTTTTTGCTATAATTAGAATACGAAAAGAGGATGAAAAAATGAAGAGTAAAATCATAATTTTAGGAATCCTCCTCACCAGTTTTTTAGTTCTGGGGGGGGGGGTATACTGGATAAAAAAACCATTCCAGAACAAAGAGAATCTTAGAAAATTTAGAACTTGCAATTTATGTAGAAAATGAAAAAACAAATACAATTCCAGTCAAAAACAATTCAGAAGCCTATGGATTTGATAAAGCAGTTTGCTATGTAAATGGCAAGGAAGATGCAAGTGTAACCGTATCTTGGGATAACGAATCCTGGGCACCTGTAGTAAAAGGATTAACTATCTATGAAACTCGTTGTGATTTATATTTAAAAAAAATGAGTGCTGCAGAAGCTATTTTAGCAAAGGGAGAAACTGATGAATTAAAATTTGATAATACAGTAGATAACAATCTAAGATATGTTGGAGCAGATCCAAATAACTATGTATCTTTCAATAATGAGCTATGGCGAATCATTGGAGCATTTAATAATATAGATAATGGCACAGGAAAAAAAGAAACAAGATTAAAAATAATAAGAGATGAACCTATAGGAAAATATAGTTGGCTAAATTGTACCAAATGACACGAAATAATAAAATAGTAGAATTGCTTTGTTTTAAAGGAAAAATCAATGACAGAAAAATGTATATAGATTTTTTAAACGAACAAGAAAAAGAAGTTGATTTTAAAATAGTAGTATCAATTATAAAAATATAATGTCCTCAATTAGATATTACAATAAAAGATATAGCAAAATATTATTAATAAAAATTAGTTTTGAAATAGCGAAAGGTATGTTTAATTACATATCTTTTTATTTTGCATAAAAGGAGGTAGATATTATTAATTATGCAATATTTAGAAGTGAGCCAATTTATACTCTGAATGATTTAGCACAAATTGGATCACACAATAAAAGAGAAAAGAAAGCCTATAATTCTAATCCAAATATTAAATTAGAATTAACTAAAGATAATATTGAGATAGTACCTTTACAAGAAAAATATGTTAAAGGGTTTAAAAACAAAGTCAAAGATTATGAAAAAGAACATAACGAGAGAATGAAAACTGAAAGGTCTGATAGAAGAAAAACTTTTAATCAAATGCTTAATAAGTCTAAAAATGTCGTAGCTGATGAATTACTTTTTACAGCAACACATAAGTTTTTTGATAATATGAGTAAGGAAGATATAAGAAAGTGGGCTGATACTTGTATGGAGTTTGTTTATGAAGATTTAGGTTATACTAAAGAGCAAGTGTTACACGCCACAGTCCATTTAGATGAGGAAACGCCACATTTACATTGTGTAGTTATACCTTTAATTAAAAAATTTGATAAAAGAACGAATACAGAAAGATATACCATTTCTAAAAAAGCCTATATTAAAGATAAAATTCATTTATCAGAACTGCAAGATAAATGCCATAAAAGATTAACTGATAATGGTTATGATTTAGAACGTGGTATTAAAGGTAGTGATGCAAAACATCAAAAAGTTAGAGATTTTAAAAAGACTACTAGATATTATGAGCAGAAAGTAGAGGTTTTAAACTCTAAAATAGATGAAGCTATGAAAGAATTTAATGAGAAACAAAAAACTACCAAAAATATTCCTTTTAATAAAACTCACGTTTTAGTGGAAAAAGAAACTTTTGATAGTATGAATAAGGTAATTAAAGAAACTAAAAAAGCAGTAGAGTTAGAGCCTAAAATTAGAAATTTGTTTAATGAAGTAGATAGTTTTACTAAAAGCCATCAGAGTTTGGAAAAAGAAAATCAAAATATGAAAAGAGAGATTAAAGCATTAACTACTAGAAATCAGAATCTTACAAAAGAAAATAAGACTTTAAAATCCTATATTAAAGCTATATTAGAGGCAATTAAACACTTTTTAAGACATTTACTGCAAATTGGTAATGAGCCTACAAAAGAAGCCACTACAAGCGAAATAAAGGAATATTATGACAATAAAGACTTTGATAGTAATGATGTTTATGATATTTCAAGAGGCACTACTAAAGAAGATGAACTTTTTGGGTATGCTGATATACCTAGTTATTATAAAACTAGAAATAGTGATGATAGAGATAAGGATGATTTTGAAATTAGTTTTTAATAAATTTAAATACTTATAATATTAATATGTGATATAATCATGTATATAGAGTAATAAATAATATCATTATTAAGAGGTGTATTATGAAAGTATTAAGCATAAAAGAGCCATATGCAACATTAATTGCGAATGGTAATAAAGTAATTGAAACAAGAAGTTGGAAAACAAATTATAGAGGAGAACTATTTATCCATGCAAGTGGCACAAAGCTAGCAAAGGAATATTTAACTAATCAGTACGTTTTAGATATCATAAAAGATTTAGATATGAATTATGGAAATATTATATGCAAAGGAAATTTGGTTGATTGCATTTATATGGATCAAAATTTTATTAATCTTATTAAACAAAATCCAAATGAATACTATCTAGGCTTATATGAATTAGGAAGATATGCTTGGGTATTTGAAGATATAGAGCCAATTGTTCCTATTCCTGCAAAAGGGAAATTGAATATTTGGAATTATGACGGTGAATTTGAATTGATAAAAAAATATAAAAAGAAATAAAGAGCTTTATAAAAACAATTCCATATTTTGCCAATATTTGAGTTTTCGTAAAATTTGATGCATAGTCAAAACAAAAAGTGGATAAGTTAAAAAAAATACAGAAAGTCATAAGA
>CALVOC010000098.1 GCA_944350145.1 uncultured Bacilli bacterium | reverse complement strand
ATAAGTATTTAATAGTTCAATATTATTTGCTTCCGTAAAAGTAATATTAAAACAATCGGTCGCTAAAGTATTTGCTGTTGTTTGAAATAAATTTACTTTCCATAAAGAATAACTTATTCCTATGGTTAATGAAATAAGCAAAAAAATTCCTATAATCGTTAATGCAATGGTTTTTCTTTTACTCATGCTATCACCTATTCTTAGTATTAGATATTTTCTTATTTTCTATGAATATTTTAACATTAAAATGATTTTTTAACAACTTTTAATTTTATTTTGATTAATTAAAAAGCAAGTTTTTTA
The DNA here is from genome assembly GCA_944350145.1 of uncultured Bacilli bacterium. GTDB lineage: Bacteria > Bacillota_I > Bacilli_A > RF39 > UBA660 > Ventrenecus. The sequence goes on along the minus strand of CALVOC010000098.1, from coordinate 2,226 downwards.
CACTTGCCTACAATCTTTTTTAGTCGTATGAGTAATTGTGTCCCATCCTAAATTTCTTTTTGTGATTGCTCGTATAAATGCGTGCAAATAAGAAATGATGAAAATGGGATGATAAAAAAGAGTTCCAAAATATACTTTTGCAGAAATTTTGATTTGTTTTGATACCATCCATAATAAAATAGCGGTCAATAAAACTAAGGATAGATAGATGATTCCAAAAAAGAAAAGTAAATAGATTGCTAATTGCCATGATGAACTAAAGCTTGTGGAAATTAGGACTAAAATGCTTAATAAAATTAATCCAAAGACAATATAAAGTGCTGGTGTTATTCCGATGTACATTTCAAGCAAGCTTCGAGGATTAATAGGTTTTTCTTTTAATTTTTTCTTTAATTTTGGACGATAGTTAAGCCAATTTTCTAAATAACCTTTAATCCATCTGCTTCGCTGAGTAATGCTTTTTTTATAGTTTTCTGGTTGTTCATCGTAAAAGATTGCTTTATTTTGATAATGCGTAGATACTCCGTGTAAAGCATAGTATAAAGAGCTTTCATAATCTTCTGTTAAAGAATGAAAAGGAAATGTTTTCCATTCTTGAATATATTTTCCGTGAATATAGTAACCTGTTCCGGATAAAATCAAATTTCCTTTTTTCTTTAAAGCACTGCGATTTCTTATTTCATTAATCATAAAAAATGTAAGACCAGCACTTATTGGAAAATAATGATTTGTGTTTTTAAATGTTCTGTAACCTGTTGAAATTGCATAACCGGCATGATAATCTTCAAGCATATATTTTATAAAATTTTTATCTAAGACGTTGTCGGCATCGAAAATAAAATATAGATCATAATAAGTTTGTTTTTCTTCTAAGTCTTCTAACAATTCTGCTAAAGCATATCCTTTTGTTTTTAAATTTAATTTTTTTCTTACAAAGTATTGCATTTGATGTTTTTTTACGATTTCGACTGTAGGGTCTTCTTCACTTTCGACAATGATATAAACGTTTTTATTGTTTATTTTTGAGGTTTGTTTTTCAATGGAATCTAAAAGATCTTCGATTACTAAAGATTCGTTTCTGGCTGGTATTAGAATAGCAATTTCTGGATCTTTTTTTCGTTCTTTTTCCTTTTCGATTTGATTTTTCTTTGGAGTAATTAGCAAATAGATATAGTAACATAGACCGGCTACAATAGATAAAATGGCTATTGCATAGAAGTATATCATTTTTTCACCTCTATTACTTTCATATTCGTATAGCTTTTTTTCAAGACCTCATCAGGATAATAGGTGTCAAAAAATTCTCCAACAAAGGTGATGGGTTCATAGCCATTATGACGGAAGATTTGTCTTATTAAGGCCCCCCAAGAAAGAGTAAAATCTAAAACAAGTAAGAAAATAAGGACTCTTGTTAAGATGGTTCCAAATTTTTTGGGCAAAGACTCTATGATGTTTGAAATGAGCGGATAAAAAACTTTAACTAATACTAAGGCAAGTAATCCCCAAACAATCGCAAATGGTACCGTTGTTCTTCCATTAATGTTTAAAAATTCATTGGTATAATCCCATGAAACAGTTTCTAAAAACATTTCTTGAAGAAAACTTATTAAATATTCAAAGCCTCCGCCTAATAAAGCACCATACAAAATGGTTTGCCAGTCTGGTCTTTTTTTTCTGCCTAGTATGCCAATCATTAAAACTGCTCCAGCTCCATAAATTGGCGAGATTGGCCCGTAAATCACTCCTCTTCTTAACTGCCAGACAATTTCATGATGATAATTATAATGAATTACTAAATTTAGTATTTGTTCGTAATACGCACCAAAAATGCAGCCAAACAAAAAAATCCAGAAAAATTTGTAAAAGCAACGACCTTCTGCGAATTTAGTTGTTTCTTTTTCTTTGGTTTTGATTTCTTTTGTCATATCACACTTCCATATCTATACCACATTTTACCATATGGTATTGTAAATAACAAGTGTACATAAATTACATTTTTGCAATAAAAAAAAAGATTAAAAAAGAAAGCCTATTTTAAGCTTTCAATTTCTTTGGCAGTTAAGCCTGTATATTCAGAAATTTCTGAAATACTTTTGTTATTTTGCAACATTTTCTTAGCAATTTCAATACTTTTTTCTTTTTCTCCTTTATTATAAGCTTTAGACATCTGAGTGTTATAGATTTTCTTTTGATCTTCTTCTTTGCTCATATACTCTCGAAATCTTG
>CALVOC010000097.1 GCA_944350145.1 uncultured Bacilli bacterium | reverse complement strand
GCAAGACTTGATTCTTCCATGGGAAATCTCACTTTAAAAAAGAAGCTCACTCGATATGCATTTGACTTTAAAAATATCGAAAATCTACTTTTTAATGTTATTTCGTCTATCTAATTCTTTACGTCAAGTTTTTATGCGATTGCCTTATCTTTTATCTTGTAATTCCAACCGTTTGAGTTTTTTGTTCTTCTAAAAGTGCCTTTTTTTGAGCATACAAAGCTTTTAATTTCATCTTGATATCATGTTGAGCCTTTAAATTACGTCCATTGATTACCAGCAAAAAAAGTTCTAATTGCATAATTTGATAATCAATAGCCTCAATGGTCATATTTTCCATAAAAATACCCTTTCTAATTAGATCTATACATCTAAGTATTATAAAAATATTCTAAAAAATCAATTTATTGACAATCTAGAATATAAAACCAGGTGGTTTCTGCCTAAATAGTACCATGTTTTTTTCTATTTTTCAAGATTTTCAATCCTCTTTCCAAGAACTAACGGATTTAATACTTTTCTTTTAATAGCCGAATTAGACATTTGTGTAATCTCTTCTTTTTTACAATGAAAAAAACAATCCAGTAAAGAAAGAATTTCAGGATCTTGAGTTTTCTTTAAAATCAAAATCAATTCTTCTTCTGTGTAAAAATATAAAGATTCATAAGAAACAAATTGCTTTTGAAGAGCAATTCTTACAATTTGAACAAGTAAATTCATCATAAAATAATCATTTGAAGAATGCGTTAAAGAATCAATAAAATTATTTTCATCTAATACTTTTCGCCCAACTTCTAAAGAAGTAAATCCTAATTCTTTTTGGTCATCCTCATTTTGAAAAACACTCAAAGAAGAAACAATCTTATAAATATCCTTCTTAGTAAGATTCTTACTCCATGAAATTCCTGGCAAAATAACTCCATCAAGACGATCGGCACACAATTTAGGTCTTTCTATATCCACTAAAGAAAATTGTTTAAATTGAATCAAATCTTTTACATCTATTCTATCTTCTTTTAAACATTCTAATAAATAAGAATCTTGTTTTAAAATAGCCTCAGTATATTCCTCGGTACTTTCTTGATTCATATAATCCTCATTAAAAAAATCAATAACATGAGAAAAACAAGGAGTCGCGATATCATGAAAAAGACCAGCCAACACTTCTACTTTAGAAGATGCAAATTTCTGAGTCAATAAAGCTGTGGTTAAAGAATGATCAAATCGACTTATATGTTCTTTAAAATCAAACACTTCTTTAGATCCATAATCCACATAGCAAAAATAACTAATATTCTTTAATCGACATAAAGAAGGAACTTTTAAATACTTAGCATATTCAAACGCAAATTTTTTATAATTTAATAAACTTAAATAATATAAATAGTATTCCTTTCTATTTTTGACATTGTTCACAATAATAAGTACTCCTTCCTCCAATTTTTATTTTTTGAATTGGTTTATGACAAATCTTACAAGGTTCACCTTCTCTTTTATGAACTTGCAAATTTTGTTGAAATCTTCCAGTTACACCTAAAGAACTTGTATAACTTCGAATCGTTGTTCCACCCAGAGAAATCGCTTCTAAAATAATTTTACGAGCTGAATTTTTAATTCTTTCACACTCATTTAAAGTAATATCTTTTCCTTTTTTTAAAGGAGAAATTTTAGCATCAAACAAAACTTCATCAGCATAGATATTACCAAGTCCACTAATAATGGTTTGATCTAATAAAATCGTTTTCATAGGTAAATTCTTCTTTTTTATTTTTTCAAAAAGATATTCTTTCGTTAACTCTTCACTAATAGGTTCAATTCCTTGTTTACGAATCCCCTCAAAATCATAAAGTTTTTCTTTTAAAACAAGTTTCATTCTCCCAAATTTTCTTGTATCATGATAACGCATACTCATGCCATCTTCAAACAAAAACAAAACGTGTTCATGTTTTAAAATAGGATCCTCTTTTTCTTTTAAAAAATACTTTCCTTCCATCCTTAAATGACTAAGCAAATAATGTGTATCTGTTTCAAATAAAAGCCATTTTCCAATTCTTTTAATATCAATAAATTCTTTTTGAATTAAATTTTCTTTAAATTCTTTTTCATCATTTAATACAATAGGAGCATAAAAAATCTTAACATCAACAATCTTTTTATGCAAAATCCTCTCCTTTAAAGTATTTCTAACTGTTTCAACTTCAGCTATTTCAGGCATAATACTACTTCCTTTCAAAAAAATCTTACCATAAAAAAGAAAAAATACCAAACTAAAAAAGGAAATGAAAGAATTTTCTTGTATGTATTAGTAGAAGATATTTTTTATCTTCTTAAGTAACGATCTTTTATTTAAACAAATTTTTGGTACTCAAAAAAATATTCGTTTCTTAGAAGTACTTTTAGAAGAAATAAAAGGTTTACCTAGAGGCTCCTTACATCAAAAAATATCGGTTTTAAATAGTTATCCGTTAAATAAGACAAATCTAAAAAATAAAACACTAACTTCCGATATTTTAGTAGAACTTCCAGATGAAATCATCAAC
>CALVOC010000096.1 GCA_944350145.1 uncultured Bacilli bacterium | reverse complement strand
CATCGGATTAAGGAAGGGGGTAGACTCATACGATATAACCAAAAATATTAAACTGACAACTTACATTGCCAAATGTATTCAAAATGAAATCTTAATGTATTTTCGAAGTGTAAAAGGAGAAAATATTAAAAATATTAGCTTAAATGATTCCATTGGAACCGATAAAGATGGAAATGAAATCTGCCTAATGGAAGTAATCAAAGATAACACACAAGATTTTGCAAGCTCATTGCAAACGAAAGAAGATATGCTTTTAGTAAACGATTATTTAAAACTCCTTTCTAGAAGAGAAAAAGAGATCATTGCAAAAAGATATGGACTCATGAACAAAAAAGAACAAACTCAAAAAGATATAGCTTCTGAAATGCATATTTCAAGAAGTTACGTTTCTCGAATTGAAAAAAGAGCTTTAACTAAAATTCTCAAAGAATTTATAAAAAATAAAAAAATAATATAAAAAATAAGTCTTATTAGACTTATTTTCGTTTGAGAGAAAGCGGATAATCCCATTCCACCTTTGTTTGTCTTAAAACTTTTTTATCGGCATAAACATTAACGAAAGAACAATTTTGCATTTGGCTCTCTAACATTTCATTCCCTAAAAAGACATGATTTTCCATATAAGCTTTAGGAAATACACAATTTTTTACAATACAATTTTGAAAAAGAATCTGTCCTTCTGGACTTTGCATTCCTTTAGAAGTTCTCGTTCCAAGAATACCCCCACAATAATTTGGTTTATTCCCTTTAAAAGAAATATTTTCTAGAGTAAAATCTTTAACCAAAAGATTTGCATAAGGATGAAGTTCAGAAATAAAACCTAAAGATTCATCTTTTTGCAAAACAACTCCATTAGATAAGCGAAATCCATTTCCCAAAAGGTATAAATCACCTTGAAAATGAGCCAAATTAAGAGAAGGCATCACAAAATTGGTTAAATCATTTTGAAACAAAACAACCGTTGTTCCCGTAGAAATTTGTCCCAAAACTTTTAAATCATGAACATTCTGAACTTTAACTAAATGCTCATAATATATAAGCGGATTCATTCTACTACAAAAATTTTCCTTTCGTGGAGCAAAAATCATAAACTTATTCGTTTGAAAAGTAAAAGTCGAAGGTATATCTATATCTCTTTGAATTACAAGATCGTTTTTTAAATCCAATACCAAATTTTCTAAAGGATACTTTAAAACGGCTTGTAAAATATCTTTTTCCGTCTTCACATCAACATGCTTTTCTTGATAGACATAAGCAAGATTCAAAAAAACATTCTGACTCATAACAATTCGAGCTCTTCCAACATTTTTAAATAAGCCTTGAACCTTTTTAATATCATTCGTTCGAACCGATACTTTATAATATTTTTGAGGATATGCAAAAGACAAATCTATAGTTCCTGAAAAATGTTGTAAATCAACTGCATCAATAATTCCTTTAGTCGCGGTAATATAGACCTTTACATATATATAATCTTTTCCTTTTAAATTTTCTAACTTTCTAAAATCTTTCCATTCTCTTATTTCAATTAATTTCATTTAACTCCCCCCCCATAAGCAAAAAAAAGTTGTATAAAACAACTTCAATAATCTTCATCAATTTGCTCTATCGCATCAAGTTCAGTTTCCACTATGGCTTTAAACCGACGCTTAAAGGCTGCAATTCTTTTTCTTAATGTTTCTCCATCTTGCTCTAACTTTTCAGCTTTTAATAAGGCCTCATTTACAATTCTTGAAGCATTTCTTTTGGCATCATCCACGATCGCTTTAGATTCATCTCTTGCCATTCTCTTAATTTGATTGGAAGCATCCTCCGCGACCAACAAAGCTTTATTTAAAGTGCTTTCCATATTTTGATATTGCACAAGTTTTTGTTTTAAAGCGGTAATCTCAGCATCACGTTTCTTTAAATTATCTAACATTGATTCGTATTCATTAGCCACTTCATTCACAAAGTAATTTACTTCACTTTTGTTGTAGCCATAAATACTTGTACTAAATTTCTTCACGATCCACCTTCTTTACCAAAAACTCTATTTACCAATCTATTTCTTCATCATTATTTTTTGGCTGTTTTTCATTATCATCACTTATTTTACCTTGAACATTAACATTCTTAGGTGTACATAAGTAAATTCCTACACCAATTTTTTGCATTGTTCCACCAATAGAATATATACATCCAGATAAAAAATCAATAATTCTTTTGGCTTGAGCAGATGTAACCCTCTTTAAATTTACTACCACACTATTTCTATTTTTTAAGTGATCGGCGATTTGTTGAGATTCAGAATATGCTCTTGGCTCTAATAAGATCATTTTATTTCCAGTTTTATCCGCTTCTTTTAAAGCTTCATCTTCACTGACATTATAAAATTCATCTTCACTCATAGAACCATTATCTTCGTCTTCATCACTGAATAACTTTTTTAATTTTCCAAGTGCCATGTTAAAAAACTCTCCTTTCGACTCTTTTACCATTTCATTGTACCAAAAAGTATATTTTTTTTCAATGAATTTATTTCTTTTTCTTAAAAATCTATCTTTTCTTTTAAGAATGCTTTAAAATCCGAAATACTCATTGTAGTTTGTTTCATTGTATCACGATCTCTAACAGTAACCGTGCCATTCTGTAAAGTTTCATCATCAATAGTAATAGCAAAAGGTGTTCCCCTAGTTTGACAGTTTTGAAATAAAATTCCTCGCAATCCTAGATAAAATCTAGTTTTTTTGTATTTTACTACTT
>CALVOC010000095.1 GCA_944350145.1 uncultured Bacilli bacterium | reverse complement strand
AAAAGGTAGAGTACTTAGTGCTTTATCTTTTTTTTGTAAACAAAAAGGGAGCAAAGCTCCCAATAGAAACCGATAAACGGTCAATACGAACCATTGTCTTAAGACAATATCGTAAAGTGCTTGATAGAAGTATGAAAGATTTCTTTCAAGCAAGCTTAATATATCATTAATTATAAGTTGTGTCAATTAAAATCCTCTAAAAATATTTTTGATGTTAAGGTAGCTTGCTAATTCTTGACAGGTTTTAAGATAGTCATAATCATTCTTTTTTAATTCATTTTCAAATTCGTCTTTTTTAAAAGTTGCGACTTTTTCTGTGTATTCATGTCCAAATTCATCCCACAGTTCTTGAGTTTCATAAACAGTTTCTACTAAGCTATAACTTAAAACCTTTCCATAATTTTCATTTCTTATTAAACCATATGTCATAATTTTTTCCTCCTTTTATTATTTAATTCTCATGATTTCAATAAATTTTAAAATCATTTCTCGATATGATTTGATATTATTTTTTTTCATAATATCATCTAGCTCTTTTTTTTTATTAAATTTTAATCTTAATTTAACTGTTTTATAATTCTTCTTGTTGTAATCATCTATATATTTAGATTGATCAAATTTTTTTTCCATAACTATTTTTGACATTTTCAATTATATATGATAATATCTTATTAGGAAACGGGTTTTTAAACCCATCTCCTAGTAGTTTTAGCTTTACGAATTTTCTTTAATCGGGTAATTCGTAAAGTTATTTTTATTTTCAATATTTTTATTGAAAATGTCATATCTTTCCTCCTTTCATGATATAAGTATATCACATATGGTACCATATGTCAAGAAAAATATTGAATAGTGTATATTTTTTAGTTCAAATCATTGTTAATATATAATAAAACTCAATACAAAACCCACAAGTAACCCACAAATACTCGTTTTTTTCTTATAAAATCAAGAAAGCTAGTTTAGTAAACGTTAGAATTTATCCATGCAATTTATGCATGGTTTTTTGTTTATGATACATATAATTTATTATGAAAAACTATATTTGTTTATTTTTCTTTTTGTTATTGGTATCTATTTTTTCTTTCGTTCCTGTAGGGGCAAGTTTTCCTTTATCTGGACGAGTTTTTGTGATTGATGCTGGACATGGTGGGGTTGATCCTGGAACTGTTGTGGGTTCTATTTACGAAAAAGATATTAATTTAAAAATTAGTATGGCTTTACGTGACGAAATTACAAGATTAGGTGGCACTGTTCTTATGACAAGAGAAGGCGATTATGATTTAGGAACTCCAAAAGCTACATATAGAAAAAAAAGCGATTTTGATCATCGCATATCTTTTATTAACCGTAGTCAAGCCGATTTATATTTGTCTATTCATTTAAATTATTTAAGTGATGCTGCTTATTCTGGCGTTCAAGTCTTTTATTCTTCTGTAAATGAAAAAAATAAGAGTTATGCTAATTCTATTCAAAAATTCATGAATGAAAAATTGGCTACTTCACGAGAAATTAAACGAATTTCTAATTCTATTTATATGTATTCTAAATTGAAAATTCCTGGAGTTTTAGTAGAATGTGGCTTTTTGTCTAATGCAAATGAAAGAAAATTATTATTAGATGATGCTTATATTCAAAAGTTTGCTCAATATTTAGCTTATAGTTTAATTAATATTTAAAATATTTTGAAGTTTTATGTAATTTTTCACTTAGTCCAGTTTCATAGGAATTGTCTCCAATAATTTGCAATACTTTTTTTTCGCTTATTTCATCATTTAAATATTTTTGAATTGCTAATATTTTTTCAACTGCATCTTTACATGATGCTTCATATAATTCTGCAAAGGAATTATTTTTTTGAATACTTGGATCTGCAGGATAAAACCAACTTTCTTTTTTTAAATTTAAATAGTCCATATTTATTTTTGAAACGTGAAAGCTTAAATATTGATATTTTCTTTTGCTTGTGGGACTTACAAAATCCTTAATTTTATAAATTTGTTTTTTTATTCCAGTAGAATCTGTAACGAAGTATTTTAGCAAAAAATTTCCTGTATGAAAACTTTTTTCAAAAATATTTCCCATGTTTTGTTCATTAAAAGTAGTAAAAAATGTATAATCTATTGTATTTTTTAATTCTTTTGAAAAATGAATTTTTGGCAGTAATTGATCGGCTAATTTTTCTTTTTTTAATTCTTTTTTTGTTTTTTGATTGTAGTAATAAGCGTCGATGTTGACTTCCATTTTTTCATGCATTCCTCGATATTTCAAATTTATTTCTGGACGTCCTGTTAAATAAATAATAAATGGATGACAATGATAGTCTAATACATAATGGCAAATACTTCCATATAAATAGCTTAATACTTCTGTATTTTTTTCTAAATGATTGCTTTTTATATAAGTTAAAATGTTTTTAAAATATGCATTTATTTTTTCTTTTTGGGCAGTATGTCCGAGTTTGCGAATTTTTTTCCCTTGCCATGGAGTTAAAAATTTATAGTAGAATAGATTATCAAAGCTTTGTGCAAATATTAAAAATGTTGATAAGTCTATTTTTTTAGAAATTTTTTCAGGTAAATTTTTCAAAACATCTTTTGCAAAATAATGATGTGTAACTATTGATGGCATAACTCCTCCTATATACTATTTTAACATAATTTTCATCATAAATTGTATGAAATTGTCTAATTTTGTATTCAAAAAGTTATTATTTACAGCCCAAAGTAGAAGAAATCACAAAAATATGTGAATAAGTGGCAAAAGTTGTTGATAACTTTTG
>CALVOC010000094.1 GCA_944350145.1 uncultured Bacilli bacterium | reverse complement strand
AATCTCTCCAAACCCTTATAAAATAAGGGCTGGGGAGATTTTGTCCTTCTAAAACTGTCAAACTCAGGATTGTACCAAAAAGTATATTTTTTTTCAATGAATTTATTTCTTTTTCTTAAAAATCTATCTTTTCTTTTAAGAATGCTTTAAAATCCGAAATACTCATTGTAGTTTGTTTCATTGTATCACGATCTCTAACAGTAACCGTGCCATTCTGTAAAGTTTCATCATCAATAGTAATAGCAAAAGGTGTTCCAATCGCATCACTTCTTCGATATCTTTTACCAATACTGCCGCTTTCATCATAACTACACATAAAATCTTTAGCAAGTTCTCCATAAATAGCCATAGCTTTTTCTCCGTGAACTTTTTTAATTAAAGGCAAAATCGTAACTTTATAAGGAGCTAAAGCAGGATGAAGTTTCAAAACCAATCTTTCCTCAGTATCAATAAGCTCTTTATGATAAGCATCGCATAAAATAGCAAGAATTAACCGGTCTAAGCCAACAGAAGGCTCAATGACATAAGGTAAATATTTTTCATTAGTCTCAGGATCCAAATATCTTAAATCAACATTTGAGTGATCCATATGAACTCGCAAATCATAATCGGTTCGATCGGCAATTCCCCAAAGTTCACCCCAACCCATTGGATAATTGTACTCAATATCGGTAGTTGCTTTACTATAAAAAGAAAGTTCTTCTTTTTTATGATCTCGAAATCTCAAATTTTCTTTCTCTATTCCCAAATCTTTCAAAAAAGTCATACAAAAATTCTTCCAAAAACCATGCCATTCCAAATCGGTATCTGGTTTACAGAAAAACTCTAATTCCATTTGTTCAAATTCCCTAGTTCGAAAAATAAAGTTTCCAGGAGTAATTTCATTCCGAAAAGACTTTCCAGTTTGACCAATACCAAATGGAACCTTTGCTCGCATCGTTCTTTGAACATTTAAAAAATTCACAAATATTCCTTGAGCAGTTTCTCCTCGCAAATAAACTTTACTTTTTGTATCTTCTGTAACTCCTTGATGTGTTTCAAACAATAAATTAAATTGCCGAATAGGAGTAAAATCACTAGCACCACAAGTCGGACAAGTGATATGATTTTCTTGAATATATTTTTCTAATTTTTCATTTTCCCAACCATCGCCTGTTTCTTTACCGTCTGTAAACTCTTCAATCAATTTATCTGCTCGATGACGACTTTTACATTTTTTGCAATCAATTAAAGGATCTGAAAAGCTTGTTACATGACCACTTGCAACCCAAACCTCAGGATTCATTAAAATTGCTGAATCCAATCCATAATTATAAGGATTTTCTTGAATAAACTTTTTCCACCAAGCTCTTCTTACATTCTGCTTTAATTCCACACCTAAACTACCATAATCCCAAGTATTTGATAATCCTCCATAGATTTCACTTCCTTGAAAGATAAAACCATATTGCTTACAGTAATTTACGAGTTCATCCATTGTAATTTTTTCCATATTCTCCCTCTTTCTAAAAACAAAAAACTTCTAAAATATTTAGGGACGAGCATTGCCCGTGGTTCCACCCTAATTATTCTAGAAGAATCACTCATTTTTATATAGCTCCAGTTTTCCACACCTTCATCGCTTGTATACAAATATTATATGCAAATACGAAAGATTTTGCAAGATTTTTTTACACTTGATAAGGATTAGAAGCCGTACCATCTCCAGATTTTAAGCTATTTGGTTTTAGATTTATAACAGGACGAACGCCGTAAGAAATCACTACACTTATATCCATTATGGGTTTGATTGAAGCATTAATACTATATACTAAGGCATAGCGTCCATCAAATAGATAAGGAGTCATAGTCCACCATGACCTGTTTCCTGAATATAAGTAATAGTTTGTATTTGCTGTACTATAGCCACCAGCTAAATAAGCTTCATCCACCGTAATAAGACCAATTGGATAAGTTAGTGCCCCATTCCCTGTTACTTTATCATTTACTGTAAAGCGGTCATTTTGTTGTATACAATTTAAAGTAATTTGATTACTTGCAGCTCGATAATCAGTCATATCCCCTCCAATACCAGTTCCAGATCTTAAAGATCGATCATTACAAAACAAAGTATCATTTAAATAAGCTTCATATTCTTGATTTAAAAATACATCTGTATACCAATTATCTAAATATTCTTTTATTGTACTACTATTTGTATTGCGGTGTGTTGCTTCATAAGTTGTGCCACTCGTGTTTCCGTACATATAACCAACATAAGCATTTTCACGATCATCGCGGCTATGATATTCACTAGTGCCGATTTGTCTGTCTGTATTAGATTCACCATTCGCATGAGCAGTAGTCCCGTCATAAATCATTCTTATGGATCCATCCCCATTAATTCTTAAAATTCGCCAATACATATCTTGACCGCTTGCATTTTTACCAAATTTCACATAATTATTCGTTACATTTCCACGAAAATAATAACTTATTCCATAGTCATCAGGTGCACTGCATAAATAGCCATTTTCACTTTCGACAGAACTCACCAAAATGTTACCATTCTCATCAACTGTTGGACAAACTTCTTCATCTAAATCAGCTAAAATATTACATTGTGCCGAATCACTCCCATATTTCACGATACATTCATCATATGGTGTTGTTTCTCTAAAATATAAATTACATCGTACTTTTCCATTTACTTCATTATTGACTGTAACAACAGGACTCCAAGAATCACTATCCCAAGAAATATTTCCATAAGTACAGCTAGATTTCTCTAAATCCAAAGTATAACCACTATCTTTTCCTGGAATCGTGCTTTGTTTTTCATCATCAACATAAATTGCAAGTTCTAAATTTTCATCTTGCTTTAGTTCTGGAATCACTCTTCTAGCAAAATACCCCCCCCCAAGAGTCAAAATACTTGTAAAAAGGATTCCTAAAATAAAGTAAATTTTTTATTTAAGTTCCCGAATTTCAACCAACGAGATCTTAAGTTTGGAAACTTTTTGGGGAATGTCAAG
>CALVOC010000093.1 GCA_944350145.1 uncultured Bacilli bacterium | reverse complement strand
TGGAATCAATGTGCTTTCGGAAAATGAACAAAGTATCCTTCGGTATCGTTATTTTGATGATCTATCTCAAAGTGAAACGGCCAAACGCCTTGGGATGACACAGGTAATGGTATCTAGATACGAGAAGAAAAGTTTAGAGCGATTAAGAGTACTTATGAAGTAAAAGAAAAGTTTCAAATTTCTGAAACTTTTTTTGTGCTTGGATTTTTTTGTAGTATTATTTTTATAGGTGGTGTATATGTTTAGATATGGTAGTTTTAGTACAAAAAATTTGTATTTAGGAGAATTGCAAATGGTTTTAGATATTCAATTTTTGACTGAAGTAGAATGGTATTAATGGACCACAGAATATACTTTAGAAAAGTCAAAACGTTATAGTTTAGGATATAAAAATGCAGATGAGAGTATAAAGATATTTTTACAGGTACTTTGTATACTAGTGATTATGTGGTTGATATGGAAAGAATGGCCTCTGCTCGAGCAATTATAACAAATCGAAAAAAATTACTAAAGAGGAAACTACTTTATTATTAAAAGAACTCAATCCGATTTATTTAGATACTTCTTTAGTTCGAAAGTTAGAACGTAAAAATTAAAAAAATTGTACATAAAATTATTTTATATATAAAAAAATCCCGTAAATACGGGAATTGTTTTCTTTGTGGTGTCCCCTGTAGGAATCGAACCTACAACTAAACCTTAGGAGGGTCTTGTAATATCCATTTTACTAAGAGGACATATGTTTATTTTAGCAAAAAAAATGTAAAATGAAAAGTATGGATTGACGTTTTTCTATTCTATGTATATAATTAATGTGAAAGAAATTTCATGTTAGAAAGGATTATTTATGTTAGAAATAAAAGATATATGTTTTGAAAGAGATCATAAAAAAATACTTGATCATATAAATTTAGTGCTTGATGAAGAAAAATTTTATGTAATTACAGGACCTAATGGTTCAGGTAAAAGTACATTAGCTAAAATAATTATGGGAATTACTAAACCGGATTCGGGACAAATTCTTTTAAATGGAGAAGATATTACTTCTTTGTCTGTTGATGAAAGAGCTAAAAAAGGAATAGGTTTCGCTTTTCAACAACCTGTTAGATTTAAAGGTTTAACTGTATATGATTTATTAAAAATTTCTGTGAATAAAGAAATTTCTAAAAAAGAAGCCTGCTCGATTTTAGCTAAGGTTGGATTGTGTGCTAGAGAATATGTTGATCGAGAAGTTAATGCGTCTTTATCTGGCGGAGAGTTAAAAAGAATTGAAATTGCAACTGTGATGGCAAGAAATCCTAAAGTGGCAATTTTTGATGAACCTGAAGCTGGAATTGATTTATGGAGTTTTCAAAATTTAACCGAAGTTTTTAAAGATTTAGAAGAGTTAAATAAAGGAATTACCTTGGTGATTTCTCATCAAGAAAGGATTTTAGAAATTGCTGACGAGATTATTTTATTAGAAAAGGGAAAAATTAAACAGATTGGCGAAAAAGAAGAAATGTTTAAGCTTTTATTTGAAGAGCCAAAATGTTGCCGGAAAGAAGGTGGATGTTGTGAACGAGACAGATAAAAATTTGTTAAAAGAAATTAGTGAGGAAACTTCAAAAGCGCCGGATGCTTATAATATTCGGAAAAATGGGAAGAGTGTTGATCGGAAAACCAATCCATTTATTGATATTGTTCCAAAAGAAGACAATAAAGGAATTGATGTGTACGTTAAAGAAAATACTCTTTTAGGTATTGTTCATATTCCGGTTATTTTAACAGAAAGTGGACTTAAAGATGTCGTTTACAATGATTTTCATATTGGAAAAAATTCTAATGTCATTATTCTTGCTGGATGTGGAGTTCATAATGATGAGCATAAGGATACAGAGCATGATGGCATTCATAGATTTTATTTAGAAGAAAATGCCAAGGTAAAATATGTAGAAAAACACTATGGAGAAGGTAATGGTAAGAAAATCTTAAATCCGGTAACGGAAATATTTATGAAAAAAGGCTCAAATATGACGATGGACACCACTCAAATCAAAGGAGTAGACGATACACTAAGAGAAACAAAAGCTGTATTGGAAGAAAATACTACTTTAGTTATTAATGAAAAAATTTTAACGAATGAAACTCAAAATGCTAAGACCGTTTTTGAAGTAGAATTAAATGGGAAAAATGCAAGCACTCATGTTACTTCAAGAAGTGTTGCTACGGAAAATTCTTCTCAAGAATTTGTTTCCAATATTGTGGGAAATGCCGAGTGTTACGCTCATGTAGAATGTGATGCGATTATAAAAGATAAAGGTCTTGTTAAAGCTATTCCGGAAATCTATGCAAAAAATCCAGATGCGAATTTAATTCATGAAGCGGCCATTGGAAAAATTGCTGGCGAGCAACTCATGAAATTAATGAGTTTAGGTTTATCCGAAAAAGAAGCAGAAGATGTAATTATTCGAGGATTTTTAAAATGAACAGAAAAGAAGATATTTTATTGAAATTTTTAGAACAATTTCCAATTTTAAAAGGAAATGCACAAAAACCTTGTATTATTTTTTTTGATGGATATACTGGCATGGGAAAAACTACAGTTGCTAAGTGTATTCAAAAACATTATCCAGCTGTAATTCTTAATAACGACGAAGTGAGAAACTTTTTACACGATTATCAAGATAAAACATCTCTTAAAGATTTTTTGCAAAAATATCGATTAGAAAAATTATTACAAAATCATAATCATTGTATTTATGATAGTTGTTTTTGTCATAATTATGAAGAGAAACTTTCTTATGCCAAAAAATTAGGTTATTCATTTTATATTGTACGATTAGAATGCTCTGAAAAAGTTATTAAAGAAAGATTAGAAAAAAGAAAAGTAACCAAAGATAATTTTTCTATTTCTACTTTCAATGATTATTTGTGGATGAAAAATCATGTTAAAAGAGTTCCAATTGAATTGATAGATTTTACAATTTACACGGATCAAGATTTGGAACCTCAAATAGTGCAATTTGTAAAGGAAGTTTTAGAAAAGGAGAATTTTAATGAGTAAACTTGTGTTAGTGAGACATGGCGAGAGTATTTGGAATTTAGAAAATCGTTTTACTGGTTGGACAGATGTTTCTTTATCCCAAAAAGGAATCAAAGAGGCTAAAGATGCTGGAAAACTTTTAGGACAAAAACACTATGTTTTTGATATCGCTTTTACTTCT
>CALVOC010000092.1 GCA_944350145.1 uncultured Bacilli bacterium | reverse complement strand
TTTCGGAAGTGTATTTTATCACAAAAGAAATTGAAATGATTTTTTTATTATTGTCTACTCTAAGGGGTGCATTTCAAAACTAAAATGATTTCTTTTTTCATAGTAAAACACATTTTCTAAAAATTAATTTTGCTTATCTTCTCTTCTACTTTTTAAATAATCTTGTAAAGATAAAGCCACTTCTTTAGGCAAAATTTTAGTAAGACTTTCTAAAGAAGCATTTTCCATTTTAGTAACACTTCCAAAAGTCTTAATAAGCTCTTTTTTTCTTTTTGCTCCAATTCCAGGAATATTATCTAAAACACTACTAATACTTCCTTTACTACGTACAGTACGATGATAAGTGATGGTATATCTATGAACTTCATCTTGCATTCTTGTTAAATAATGAAAAACATTAGAATCTTTTTTAATATCAATAAGTTCTAAAGTATCCCCGTCAACCAAATCATTCGTCCGGTGCTTATCATTTTTCTTTAAACCACAAACTTTAATAGGAAGATTTAAAGCCAATAATACCTCTTTACAAGCATGAATTTGCCCGATTCCTCCATCGACAATAATTAAATTAGGAAGTTCCGTTTTTTCAACCAAAGCCCTTTGATAACGTCTATAGATTACTTCACGCATCATACCGTAATCATCATTTTTATCAAAACTAATTTTATATTTTCGATATTCATTTTTAGCAGGCACGCCATTTTTAAAAACCACCATGCCCGATACACTCCAATCGCCAAATAAATTAGAGTTATCAAATAAATCAATTCGATCCAAAGTATCTAATTTTAAAATTTTTCTCAATTCTTCATTAGCTTCTTCTGTAAAATATTCCTTTTTCAAAACAAGATCCAATTCATTTTCTAAGTTAATCTTGGCATTTTCAGTAGCCATTTCAACCAATTTCTTCTTCTGTCCTTTTTGAGGAACAAC
The DNA here is from genome assembly GCA_944350145.1 of uncultured Bacilli bacterium. Taxonomy (GTDB): domain Bacteria; phylum Bacillota_I; class Bacilli_A; order RF39; family UBA660; genus Ventrenecus. The sequence continues at coordinate 2,336 of CALVOC010000092.1, read as the reverse complement.
AAGTTTATTTTCAAAATAATTTTGCAAAACAGAAGAAGCAATCTCCTCTGAAACTAAAATTTCCTTTGGAATTTCATGCTTAGCATAAAATCTAGTAATATAGGAATCCATTTCTTCTTCTAAATCACTAACAACTGGAAATAAGTCCGTATGGCCTCCTACAATTTTACCATTTCGAATAAATAAAATTTGAACAGAAATATATCCATTGTCAAAATAATACCCAATACAATCTCGATTAGTTAAATCTTGCAAAGTAATTTTTTGTTTTGACAAAACAATATTAATATAATCAAGCTCTTTTTTTAGTTCTAAAGCAAGTTCAAAATTTAAAGCCTTACTATAACCTTCCATTTTTTCAAGGATTTTATCTTTTAAAATTTTATCATTTCCATTTAAAAAGCCTAAAATATCCTCCTGCATCTTTATTAACTTATCTTGATCAATATTTTTTTCACAATACCCAAGACATTCACCAATATGATAATAAAGACAAACTTTCTTAGGATTGCCATCGCATTTTTTTAAAGGATAAAGACGATTCAATAAATTCACAATCCTTCTTGCAGCATAAGCATTAGGATATGGGCCAAAAAGTTTTTTATGATCTTTCTTTCGAATTTGTAAATATCGAGAAACTTTTAATTTAGGATAAGGCTTCTCAATATATTCAATATAAGGATAACTTTTATCATCTTTTAATAAAACGTTATATTTAGGATTATATTGTTTAATTAAATTAATTTCTAATAATAAAGATTCTAATTCAGTCGCGGTAACGATATAAGTAAAATCGGCAATTTCACTAACCATTTTGGCAGTTTTTCCAGTCTGCGTTCGATTAAAATATGAATTGACTCTGCGATGAAGATTTTTAGCTTTTCCAACATAAATTATGATGCCATCTTTATTACGCATCTGATAACTCCCAGGTTTATTGGGTATCTGAGCCAATTTTTCTTTAAACATACCTCCACCCCATTTCTTTTTTCCTTTATTTATTGTATCATAATTTTATGGTGATATAAGTGAAACTTTTAAATACAGTTGAAATTGAAAGAAAAAAATCTAAATTTATTGCATATTATTATGAAATCACGAGCAAACAAGAAGCCAAGGAAATTTATAAAAGTCTAAAAAAAGAACATAAAAAAGCAAGACACATACCTTATGCCTATATTTTAGAAAATACAGCTTCAAAAAGTGATGATAAAGAACCAAGTGGAACAAGTGGAATGCCAATTTATCAAGTATTAGAAAGGCAAAAATCTCAAAATAAAGCCATCTTTGTCGTCCGATATTTCGGTGGAATAAAACTAGGTGCTGGTGGACTTACAAGAGCCTACAGAGAAGCCGCTTCACAAGCTATCGCTTCAGATACATCCGTAAAATAGACTGGGATTGGCCCAAAAAGTTTTCCAAAGAACTTGCAATATCTAAAGGTATTTGTAAAGCTTGTTCTTCGCTAACCTCTTTTAAAAGCTTTTTCATTTCCAGCAATAAAGCTTTTTCTACATACATTTGAAATTGTAGATCTTCTTTGATTTTTTGAACCACATCAAAATCTCTAAGCGACAAACGATAACAAAAAGGAACAAATAAAGAATATCTATGTGGCAATCGAAACTCTGGTGCAAAATCCACTAAATATCCTAAAGAATGCTTTTGATCTTTTTCATCAATCAACAATTCGTGAATCAACCGGTCATCTTCATTTGTTAATAATTCTCGAACAAAAAAAGCTTTAGTTTGTGAAACAATAGGTTCATTAGAAAAATCTTGTTCAAAAAAACGCAAAATAGCCAAATCATGAACCGATTCTTTTTTATAAAAGCCTTTTTCTGTTAAATACCTTTCCCAAGTTTGATATTCATGATCCTCTAAAGCCATATATTTACTAACTAAACCATAAAGAGTTTTCCCATCATTTCCTATTCCCTTAGCCAACTCATAATGTACAGTATCTAAACCAAAATATCGACTTATTTTTTCTCCCAACAACTCAGCTAATAAAGAATAAATTCCTTTAACTGTTTTAAAATAATAAATCGAATCATTATTAGAAAGCCAAATCCCTGATACAGAAACTTTTTCATTGCATTGCTTAGCTAAAGGAATCCATTCATTATTTAACCAAATCATTTTATCTTTTAAAATTCCTAAATCTTTAAGATTTGTATGATCAAAATTTATACCCATTTTCATTCCAAAACTTCCCCCATTTGTGAATTATATTCTACAATATTTTTGAGAATTGTCAAATTTGCTCGAAAAGGAAAATTTTTTTTTGAAGTGCAACAAGATGACATTGAAAAAGACATATAAAAATATTACAC
>CALVOC010000091.1 GCA_944350145.1 uncultured Bacilli bacterium | reverse complement strand
GTATTAACTAAAGAAGAAGGCGGACGTCATACTCCATTCTTCTCAAATTACAGACCACAATTCTATTTCCGTACTACAGATGTAACTGGTGTTATTGAATTACCAGAAGGTGTAGAAATGGTTATGCCTGGCGATAATGTTGATATGACTGTTGAATTAATTGCTCCAGTAGCATTAGAAAAAGGTACTAAGTTCTCTATCCGTGAAGGTGGACGTACTGTTGGTGCCGGTGTTGTATCAGAAATCGTTGAATAATTAAAAGAGTCGATCTAGTATCGACTTTTTTTGTGCCAAAAATTTTAAGCTTAATATACTATAATAGGTGGTAAAATTGCTAAAAAAGATTTTAGTTTTAATTGTTATATTATTGTTAAGCTTAGGAAATATTCTAATTTTTAATTTTAAAAATGCGAATAAACCTTCTATAGAACAGTCAAAAAAGCAAGATATTCAAAATCCTTATTTGGAATGTTTAAAAGAACCATATCTATCAGAAAAAACAAATCAAAAAATAATTGACTTTTTAAATAAACACGAGCAAGATTCTTTTGCAGTTTATTTTGAAGATATAAACAATCAATACAACATAGTAAAAAATGAAAATCAAAAATTTTATGGAGCTAGTTTAATTAAATTATTAGATGCAACCTATTTGATAAAAAAAGCATTATCCGGAGAAATAGATTTAAAAGAAGAAAAAATCACTTATCAACAAAGGCATAAAAAAAGTTTCAGCCTAAATATGCAAAACTATCAAATTGGATCTTTAATCGATTTAGAAACATTAATATCTTATGCGATTAAAACCAGCGATAATACAGCACATGAAATGCTTTACGAATACATTGGTTACCAAAATTTGATCGAATACGGAAAAACATTAAACATCGATTTAACGATTAGTCAAACAAATCATTACAGTGATCTGTCAGTTACAGAAACAAACACTATGTTAAAAGATATTTATGAAATTATATCATCTAATACTGCGTATAGTAGCTTCTTAGTAGAAAATATGGAAAATACATATTATAACTCTTTAAATTTCAACGAAAACAAACTCTTACACAAATATGGATCAACAGATCCCTATTTTCATGATATTGGAATTTATAACGATGAACAATATCCGTATTTAATTTCCATTATGACCACGATAGGAGAACAACCTTCTCCAAATAAAATCACAGAGATACATCAAGAAATAAGAAAAATTTATGAAGAAAATCTAAAAGAAAAAGAAAAATATTGTCAACAATTTAAAGAATAAAAAAAAGAAGATAATTTCAATCCTCTATTTTCAAAGGTTCATTATTAAACTCTTTATCAATTAAAAATTCATGAATAATTTCTTCTTTGTTTTCAACAGAAATTTCTTCGATACGATCTACACGACATTTTTCACTAATCAAAATGGCTTCAACCTTATTTACAGCATCTTCTAAATTATCATTGACAACAACGTAGTTATATTTTGGAATTTCATTAATTTCACGATATGCTGTTTGAAATCGATCTAAAATTTGTTCTTTTGTTTCTTTTCCACGTGCTTTTATTCTACGTTTTACTTCATTCATACTAGGAGCCATGATAAAAATTAAAATAGTTTGTGGAAACATTTCTTTAATTTGTTGAGCACCTTGAACATCGATTTCCAAAATCACATCATATCCGTCATCTAACATTTTTTTGACTTGAGCTTTAGATGTACCATAATACTTATCATATTGAACTTTAGCATATTCTAAAAATTCACCATTCGCTATCATTTTTTCAAATTCATCATTTTGAATAAAAAAGTAATCTTTGCCATCAACTTCTCCATCTCTTTTAGCTCTTGTTGTATAAGATATAGAAACTTTTAAATTTTTATTTCTCTTTAATAATTCTTTAACAACCGTTCCTTTTCCAGCACACGTTGTTCCTGAAATAATAATGAGCTCGCCACTTTTTTTACACTTAATCATATAAACCTCTTTCTATTTTTGGGTTTTTAAATCTGTTTTGTTAAAGACTTTAGCAAGTTGTCCGTTAGAACGTAACTTTTTATACTTTAAAGGTCTAACTACAAGATCATATTCACCAATATATTCATAAACTTTTGGCTTAAAATTTAATTTAAATTCATTTAATCCACGATAAGGATTTTCTTTTGAAAAATCTCCGGTCATACCATTCAAATCTGCATAATCAAATTGATCTTTATAATAATCTAAAATAGCATAATGTAAATAATAATTTGGATTATAATTCTTATATTTTGTATCATATCCACTAATTAAAATTTGAATTCGATTTTTAAATTTAATAACCAATGCTCCAGCAATATAAATTTTATCTCGTTGTTTATTTAATTCAGTAGCTAATGTTACGTTATTTTTATAGGCTGTAAGTTTACGATCTGAATCCATTTTTTGATTGATAGTTTTTTGAGTAGCATTTTTTTCTAAAATATTATGGAAAGCATTGTTTCTTTCGACTTCAGCTTCATATATTTTACGAGCATTTAATAAAAATTCTTCAGAGTTTATACTTACTAAAAATAAATCAATCATATCGTTTCGTTTAAAGACATTATAATAATCTTTATAATAAAATGGTTGAGTTTTACGTTTTTTAGAAATAAACCGTTCTAAAATATCCATTCCACTTCTTTCAGCGATTTCCAAATGTAAACCTTTTTTCATTGCCTTGTTCACTTTATTGCGGCCATTTTTCGTCATCTTTTTTAAAGAGAAATCCTTTAAAGAAATAACGGCTTGGAATCTTGGAAGAATAGATTCAAAATATAAATTGTCTTTCAGTTTTAAATATCCAGCATTTTCTAAAATATCTTTAATATCATAATTCCAATTATATGTTTTAACTCCAGTTTTTGGATCCACCTCACTAATGGCAATTTCTGGATTAATTTTAATAAAGCATACGTGTTTCTTTTTGTAATACTTGATAAGAGCATTTGTAAATTCAGTTAAAAGCTCCTGATTAAAATAATCTAATATAAATCCCTTAGGAGCATATCCATATTTAAAACCATTCTTAACTTTTTTTAATAAAATTAAAGAAGCTGCCTTAACTTGATTGTATTCATTGACAAAACCAATAAATTCATAATCATATCCATACTCGCCCATTAGCCAAGCATAGTTTACGGTTTGGTAGTGTGTAGCCAGTGGACTTGCATTGACAAATGATGTAAACTCATCAACAGATAATTCTCGAAGTGTCATGATTTTCACCCCTTTTTTAATGGCTTTTATTATAGAAAAAAAAAAAAAAAATGCAACCTTGAATAACT
>CALVOC010000090.1 GCA_944350145.1 uncultured Bacilli bacterium | reverse complement strand
AAGTTTTATCAATTAAAACCTGCACTTTATTACTACCAAGTGAATTTACAATTTACTTTTGAAATTCACCTTTTTTTCCTTTTTGTATTTTTTCTTATGTGAATTTTAAAAATTTGTAAAAGAAAAGAAAAAATTGGTAAAAAAAATAAAACCAATTTATAAAATCTGGCATTTGCACCATGAAAAAAAATATGTTTAAATGGGTTTCGAAAGGAGGAAGTTATGAATACTGTAATCTTAGTTGGACGATTAACTGGAGAACCTGAACTTGTAAAAACAAAAGAAAATCATGATAGAACAGTGATTCATTTGGCGGTTCCGAGAACTTTTAAAAATCAAGATGGTATATATGAAACAGATTTTTTTCGGTGTATTTTATGGAATGGCATTGCCAAAAGAGCAAAGGAGTACTGTAAAAAAGGAGATACCGTTTGTATTAAAGGACGATTGCAAGTAAGAGATTACTTGGATGAAAAAGAACAAAAAAAATATATTACAGAAGTTATTGCCGAGAATATCTCGTTTGTTGCGAATGCAAAAAATAAACAAGAAATTGTTCAGAAAAACTAATAATAAAAAAAATTCCACATACACTTTATTAGGTGAAAAAATGAATAAGTATTTAAGAGTTTTTGGAATTCTTTCCATTCTATGCTTTAGTTTTTATTACACGGAGAAAATTGCTTTATTCATGCAAAAAAAAGATCCGATTTATGAAACAATTTTAAGTTTAAAAGATGATTATGAAGTAGAATCGGTAAATGCAACTATTAATGAAGAATATATTATTCCAGGAGTAATTGGTAAAGAAGTAAATGTTGAAGAAAGTTTTCGAAGTATGAAATATTTAGGAGCATTTTCAGAAAGTAATTTGGTTTTTAATGAAATTGTTCCGGAAGTATCTATAAGCCAGAACAAAGATAAAATTATTGCTCAGGGAAACAAAATTCATCAAGCCGTTGCTTTAATCACGAAAGATGAACAGATCGTTACTTATTTGGAAGAAATGGGCATACCTTATGCCGTTTTAACTACAAAAGAAACAGTAAATTATAAAAGAGAACATGGTGTAAAAATTAATTATGATTTTACAAATTATGACGAGGTAGAGAACTTATTAAAAAAGCAAAAAGAAAATAATGATTTATGTTATATTACAGAAAATCATAAAGATTTTTGCAAACAAAAGAATAAAACATTAATTGAAGAAACATTCATCCTTTCTAAGAGTAATTTTCCTAGTCGTTATAATCAAGTAAACTCAGGATCTATTGTATATTTAGAAGACAATTTAGGAATCAATTATTTGAAGGTTCTTTTAGATCAAATTCGTTATAAGGGATTAGAGATTGTTTCAATTTCCTCCTTGATAAGTGAAAGCAACTAGCTTTCGCTTTTTTGTGTATCTTGCTTTTTCTATAATTTTTTGTTATAATGTTTTCACGTTAGAAAAACTTTTTAAGAAGTTCTTTATTTTTTGGTAAAAGAACATTTTAGAAAAAGATACTAAATAGAAGGAGAATTATTTTATGGAAAAAATAAGAATTTTTAGTTTGGGTGGATTAGATGAAATGGGGAAAAACACCTATATTATTGAAATAAATGATGATATTTTTGTCTTTGATTGTGGTCTTAAATATGCCGATAATAATATGTATGGAATTGATTATATTATTCCGGATTATGAATATTTGATCAAAAATAAGCAAAAAATTAAAGGTGTTTTTATTACGCATGGACATTATGAAAACATGGGAGCTGCTGCAGATTTATCGCGAATTATTCCTGGAATTAAATTTTACGCAACGCATTATACTAAGTTTGTTTTAACAGATCTTGGAGTAAAAGAGGAAAACATTATTGAAATTAAGCCAAATAAGGCTTTAAAATTTGGAACTACTACTATTTTTCCATTACCAGTGAGTCATAGTGTTCCAGATGCTGTGATGTATTCAATTAGTACTTCTCATGGAGCTATTTGCTATACAGGAGATTTTATCATCGATCCTTTAATGCGAGGAGCTTATGATATGGATCTTGGAAAAATCGCATATGTTGGGAAAAAGGGAGTATTGTGTTTGTTATGTGAGTCTGTTTTTTCAGAACATGTAGGCCATACTTCTCCAAGTCATCGATTGTCTTCTTTTTTTGGAGATATTATAAGTAAATACGATCATCGTATTTTATTTAGTGTTTTACCAACGCATTTATATACAATTTCTGATATTTTTGAAGCGGCTAAAAATTCTCATCGTAAGATTGTTATTATGGGCAAGAAACTTCAAAATTTTATTCGTTTCGCGACTGAGAATAAATATTTGACTTATGATCCTCAGTTAGTAGGAGATCTTACTAATATTGAAGATACAAATGCGATTTTGCTTATTTGTGATGATAAAGCAAATGCATATGCTTCTATTAATAAAATTGTCAGTGGTTATGATAAATTTATTACTTTAAAAAAGGATGACGCTATCGTTTTTGCAGAACCTAGATATGATGCGAATGAAAAAACAATTGTTAAATTAGAAAATGATTTAGCTATGGCAGGATGTAAAATAGTTTCTTTACCAAAAGAAAAAAATATTTTGCATCATGCTTCTAGTGAAGATATTATGTTGATGATTAAACTCATGAATCCAAAATACTATATGCCAGTTAAAGGAGAATATCGTTATATGGTCAATAATGCTAATTTGGCCAATGATCTTGGTATTAAACCAGAAAATATTTTCTTAAAACAAAATGGAGATGTTGTTGAAATTATCGATGGCAAAGCGACTGATAAATTTGAACATATTAAAGTTAAAGATACGTTAATTGATGGAAAAAGTAGTGATGATGTAGGGGAACTCGTTATTAAAGATAGAGAAATGCTAAGTGATAATGGTATTGTTTTAGTAAGTGCTACTTTAAGTAAAAAAGATAAAGTTTTATTGGTTGGTCCAGAAATTACTACTAAAGGATTTATCTATGTTAAAGAAGCTAAAGACATGATTCATAAAATGAAAGAGATAAGTGAAGAAGTAATTACTAGAAATATTAATAATGGATATGTGGATTATAATAAAATTAAAACAGAACTTCGTTCAGAATTGAGTAATTATTTGTATGAACAAACGGAATGCAAGCCAATGATTATTGCCGTAGTTCAAGAAGTTTAAGCAGGTGTCAATAACCTGCTTTTTCTTTATTGGTTCTTGTGAAAAAAATTTATTTATGATACATTTTTAGTAGAAAGAATCTTTGGATAGGGTTGATAGAAAATGAGCAAAGGAAAAACAATTGTATTAACTGTTATAGGTATTTTATTACTTTTATCTTTAATGATTGGAATAAGTTATTCTTTATGGCGAGTAAATTTATTTCAAACAACGGCAAATACTTTAGTTACAGACTGTTTTAATATAACTTTTACAGAAGAAAATAACATTGAACTTTTAAATACTTACCCAATGTATGATGAAGATGGGAGTAAATTAACTCCTTATACT
>CALVOC010000089.1 GCA_944350145.1 uncultured Bacilli bacterium | reverse complement strand
ATACTAGAAAAACACTGGGCAGAACAAAATCCAACACGAGCTCGTTATACTGATAATTGGAAGTTAGATGAACAAAATAATCCTCGAGTTACTTTTTTAGCGAACAAAATACATAATCGGACAGATTATCATTGGCAAAATCCAGTTCATGAAGTATTGACCAGTAAAACAGAAGAAAGAGAAATAGAAGTGCCAATTGTTTTAAATCATTATCCCGATCCTATAAAATCACGGAGTTCTTATTTGCCGTTATTAGAAATAAGTGTGGAAGAAGATCCAGAAAATGATCGAAATTTACACTACTTAGGTAGAGAATATATGTTTTATCAAAAATGGGATGATTGTATAAAAACTCTTCATCGTCATTTAAATTGTAAAAATGCTACTTGGAAAGATGAAAGATGTGCTTCCATGCGTTTCTTAGGTCGAGCTTATCAAGCAAAAGGTTACTTAGAAGAAGCAGAAAATTGGTGGCAAAGAGCAATTAAAGAAGCACCATATTTACGAGAAGGTTACATAGAACTTGCCGGATTATATGTCAGTCAAAATAAATATCAAGAGGCCTATGAGTTGCTTAGTAAAGCCTATGAAATAAAAGAAAAAAGCAAATCCTACATTAATGAAGAATTTGCTTGGAATGATGCATTTTACGATCTTTTTTCACTCGCGGCATTTTATACAGGCCGTTATCAAGAAGCCATTGATTTTGTCAAAGAAGCCATCAAAATGAATCCAGAAGAAAAAAGATATCAAAAAAATTTAGAATTAATGTTACCTTACGATTCCTGAGAAATCTTTTTTGCATGAATAACCAATCTTTCGTTATCCCCTGTACACGTAGATAAAGTAAGAAGATAATCTTCAGGTGTAACTTCGACTTGAAAATCATGAATACTTCGATTTTTAGTCATATCAATATAAGCTTGTTTATCTTGATCATTGTCAAAAGCAACTTTTAAATAATCGCTTGTTTTAGGTATGGTATATATAGAGTAAATTTGCCATTTCATAGATTCATACATAGTATCAAAAGTAATAACTAGATTTTCAGGATTTGTATACCAAGAGGAATTTAAAGCTCGATGAAGAGTCCCAAACATTACACCACTATAATACATATTATGTCCATAAATAATGGTATTATCATTCAAATGCTTATCCGAATTTCGAAAATCCATAAAAATCCATCCATTGATATCATCTTGTTGATATAAATTTTTCTTTAAATAATATTTATTATCATTCGAAGCAACTACAGGATAGTCAATATTTGTATTATTTACTTTAAGATATCCGACAATATCTGGATTAATAGTTAAAAGGGAAGCAATATATTTATTTTTAATCGTGAGCCCTTCTTCATTAGTTTCAGGAAGATCCGCATTATCACTTTCTGATTTTTCAATAACAGAAGCTACATCTTCTTGAATCGAGCTAACTTCTTGCATCGCATAATAATTTTGAACAAAAATATAACCAACTGTTCCAAGAATACAGAAAAAAATCAAAAATCCACAGAGCTTTAAAGTATTTAGACAAACTTGTTTCATTAAATTATCTTCTAAATATTTTTTAGAATATACAAGTTCAATCATGAGCTTGTTTTTTTTGTATTTTTTATTTAATCCTTTTAAATAAAGAATATCCTCATTTTCTTTAATATTATAATGTATACGAATTAGAATATTTTTTAAGCGATAATTTTTTAAATTTTCTAATAAAAATTCTAAATCTTCACGATCAAAGTAATAAAATTCCACTATTTTTAAATAATGATTGATTTTTAATAAAGAAATAAAATCATCACGATCATCGGAAGTGAATTTTTGATACAGCTCAAGTTTCTTTTTATAATACATAGCAGAATAATCCTGTAAATGATTTTGATGCATAAATAAAGAAAGAGATAGTACTTCGCTATGGGTAATAACTTGAATACCATGATTATCTAAAAAATCTAAAATAAAATTAGCAACTGTAAAGCAATCCAATACCTTTACATTTTTTAACGTAACTAATTTTTCACAAAAAGAATAAGAAACAGCTTCTTGTTTTTTAATTTTAATCGTTTGAATAGAAAAATTTTTAAAAAAGTCAATTAAGAAAAAAGCTAATTCGACATTTTGAAAAACTAAAGTATCAATTTTATTCATTAAAGCAAGTTCTTTAAAAAAGGGAAGAACAATCTTTTTATTCGTTGCCAAATAGTCATCTGTAAAAACAAGTTCACTGTCGCTTATAATATTGGTGTTCATTAAATCTTCACGTATAGTTTGTTTATGTTGATAAGAAAAAATCAAACTATGATTTTGAATATGTATAAGAATTTTTTTCAACTTCTCACCACCAATTCATTCTTCTTTATTATCATACCATATTTTTGCAAAATTATTGTAAAAAATGACAAATTATGTAGAATTTTTGTATTTTTATGTTATAATAAAGCCATAATATAAAAGGAAAAGAGGTTTATAGTATGAGAAAGAGAAATCTTGTATTGAGTATTATTATGTTGCTTTGTATAGCATTTTATCCAAATGTAGCAAATGCTGCAAGTGGAGCAGTGTTTGGATCTTCTGTAACAATTTCTGATGCAATGGACCAACAAAACACAACTTTAAATGGGAATACAGTTAGGATCGCCAACAACGGAACAAATACTCGTGTTTATTTAGGAGTTCAAGTAACATCTGGAACCGTAACAGAGTATAATGTTACATTAAAATTAGGAAATTCAAACTTTACATTTGATCGCGGAACAAGATCATCTGGATGGACTGGAACAATTACTCAAGATGAAAATGATCCAACTATTGTTCATGTTAATTTAAGTAACTCATCTGGTGTGTCAACTGGTTTACATCAAGTAGCAACAATTATGTTAAATGTAAATTCAAGTGCTCAATCAAATGAAACTTGTTCAATTAGTTTAAGTCAAGATAATACACCTACAACTCCTGAAAATCCTACTTGTACAATTGAAAATGGAAAATATTATGATGACAACGGAAACGAAGTAACAAAAGAAGAATATGAAAGAATTTGTTTAAATCCTGAAAATCCTCAAACAGGATCATTCTTACCATATGCAGTAATTATTGGTGGAATTGTTGTAGCTGTTGGTTTATATATGTTTACTAAGAAAAACAAAATCTATCATATCTAAAAGGTATACAAGATAGAGAAAAAGAAATCGATTTAAAGATTTCTTTTTTTATGTTATAATCAAAACAAGAAAGGATAAGAAAAATATGAGAAATTTTGAAATCAAGAAAATTTTTAGGGGGGGGGGTATATTCTAAAAGTAAAATACTTATTTTAAGTATCTTACTATTAAGTGTAATAGGAATTTCTTTTGCTTATTGGCAATTATCCGTAAAACAAACAAAAGAAAACCAAGCTTCAACAAAATGTTTAAATATTGAATTAGAAGAAACAAATAATGGAATTTTATTAAGTGAAGCCTATCCCATTAGCGATGAAGAAGGAATGAAATCTACTCCATATACTTTTACAATCAAAAATACTTGTGATTCCTTTGTAAGTTATGAAGTATCCTTGGGTATATTAGATACAAGTACGTTAGATAGTAGGTA
>CALVOC010000088.1 GCA_944350145.1 uncultured Bacilli bacterium | reverse complement strand
AAGAAATAAGGAGTTCCTTTTTTTAAATATTGATCATAATATAACATGAATTTTTGATAAGGGAAGTTTATAGCATCGGGGTGATGCTCATATAGGAAAGTTTCAGGACTTGATAGATCGAATAAAGTACCCATACTCTTGTTATACTCACTTGCTTTAATTCTTTTCATTTTGATCACCTATGGTAGAGTATGCATTTTTTTCTTTTTCGCATATAATATATGACCATTTTTATCCAAAAAAACAACACCTTAATTAAGATGTTGCCTCGGAAAAATAACAGTTGTTAATTATTATTATACATATTTTTTTAAAATCACAATAAATTCAATTCATTTTTTATACTATCTTGTAATAGTTTAGAAAAGTTAATACCATTTGTATCTGTTAAATTTTTTAGCCATTCTGGCATAGTTACTGTTTTTGAAGATATTTTTTTCTCATGCTCTACTGGATTTAGTTCAACCATAGTAATAAATTCATTTGGTTTTACTTTAATATTCATATAATTAAATGTAGGCTTTGGAAGATTATCTTTATACTCTGGTAACATAGCATATAAAGCATCTTGTGCCATATAGTAAGCATCTTCTAAGCTATCTCCAAATGTAAATATATTTTCAAAATCTAAAAATTTCACATTATATGTATTTTATGCTTTTTATCATACGTTAAATAAGAAAACTAGTAAACTTTGTTGTTTACTAGCTCTATTCATTTTTATTCATCGTCATGGAAAAAATCATCAAAAAATTCGTCGTCTGTAATCATATTATCATCCATGATAATTGAATCGGCATCGACATTAATTTTTGGCTTTTCTTCTATAACGTTTGTCGTTGTTTTTTCTTCTTTTGGTGTTTCTGGTTTTGAAGTGTCTAACTTAGGTAACTCCATATTATTAGCTTGAGCCATTTTTTCTTTGGCTTCTTCTTCATCCAATTCTTTTAATTTCTTATCAATATCCGCGATCATTTTATCAATTTCATCGTTACTTAAACTTGAAATTGGTTTTTGCATAGGATTTGAATTCATGTTGCTCATTGGTGTCGGATTAAATCCTCCTCCCATAAATGGATTCGTACTCATTCCAGGTGGCATGAACGGATTAAATCCTCCCATATTTGGCATTCCATTTTGAGCATTTTCTGCCATTTGTTTTCTTTTCATTTCCGATACATACGTTTTTAAATCAAATGTCGCGACTGGTTTTAAATCTCGATGAGGTAACGCAAGCTCTTTACGTTCAATTCCCCAGTTTATTTTAAAATCTGGTTCATATTGAGTTTTAAATGGATTCATTCTTAATCGTTTAATGATGGCTTGGAAAAGTTTCATTTTTTGTAAATCAGTTACTGTTACCAATGGAGTTGATGCTGTTTTATCTTTTTCTTTACTTTTTACTTCACCACACATTTTGCTAATTTCTTCTAAGGCTGCCATTTCTGTACTAATTAAATAGATAAGGTTTCCACAGTTACCTTTTAAAGTTTCGGCTACTTCTTTTCCATACACATCATTTAACTGAGAAAAGTTTTGAATGATAAAAGTAAATCTTATATCTCTACTACGAGCTGCTGAAACCATTGAATCTACATCAGATAAAGGCGGCATATTGGCAAATTCATCTAAGATAAAATTCGTTCTATAAGTTAGTTTTCCTCCGTTTGATTGAGCTACTTCAATAAGTGTCTCATAACATTGTTTTAAGAAAACGGTTAATAAGCTATGATATGTAGTTTTTTCATCATGAATAATTAAGAAAACCGCGGTTTTTTTCTCCCCGATGCTTCGCATATCAAAATCACTATGAGAAAGCATTTCCGATAATTTTTCACGAGAAGCAAAAATACGAATTTTTTGTCTAAAAGTAGATAAAATACCTCCTTTTGTTTCTGAAGGAGCATTGAAGGTTGTAGATGCAAAGATGTATTCTGGGGAAGATTCTCCTTTTAAATTAAAATACTCTTGAATATAAGTTTTTGCACCGAGTCTTTCTTCTCCTACTGTACTCATTAAATTGATAGAATTTAAATTAATTTCATCTTCTTTTCCATCTCGAAATAAACCGATTGCTAGTCCTGAAAAATAGTCCGCTCCTGATTTTTCCCAGAAAGCAGCATCTTTATTTTTAGGATCTACTAAAATGTTATTTGCTATATCTTCTAGTAATTCAGTTGCTTTATCCATGTTGCCATTTTTAAAATAATAATAAGGCATTGTTAATGGATTCCAAGAGTTTCCTTGATCTGGTTCACGGAAGTTTAAAACGACAATATTATATCCTTGTTGTTTTAAGTAATCCCCACAGTATTTATAAAGTTCTCCCTTTGGGTCATTGATGATCATACTCTCGCCTTTTTTAGCTAATAGATTTACCATTGGTTTTACAATACATTCTGTTTTACCTGAACCAGTAGAACCAATAATCATGGTATGATATTCCCCATCATCTACCCAGATGTCTGTTCCGTTATTAATTAAAGGAACTCCTGCTCCATCTACGTGTTGATCTAATGCTTTCACGTGTTTTACGTCTTTAGCTTCTTTGATTTCTTTTTCTTTTGCCCATCTAGAGTATCCTTTTTCTTCTTTTTCACCAATAGTTAAGAATTTTTTGGCACTTTTATCGCGATCAAAAATATAAGAAGATACACTAGAAAAGATAATAATTAACGCGACTACAAACATGAAAAGAGTTAAAATTAAATAATCTCCTGTAAAAGCTTTTAAAGGATTTAGTCCATAGAAAGAGCCATCATTTGCAAAAGAGGAAAAATTTAAGACAGCAATTGCACATAGATACAATAAAAAGACACAAAAAATAATAAAAATTATAAAATCTTTTGATGAGACACGAAATTTCATAGAATCCTCCATTCAACTAATATATTATACACATTTTTTCTTTTTAGAACAATCTATTTTTGGCTATTCTTCTTTTTATTTAGAAAAGAAGCTACAATGATAAAAATCATAAATCCTAGAAAAAGAATTGTTCCGATGATAAATCTTGTTTGATCTGTATCTTCTGTTGTTGCGTTATTTTGGTAAGTTAAAATAAGTCTTGCGGTTGAAAAATTTTCGGGAGTCAAAACCCAAGTATACACATTGCCATTTACTTCATCGGCATTATGGCTTACAACAGGATTATTCACGGTTAAATTTATTGTTAATTTTTCTAAGTCTGGAAATTTTTCATAATAAAACTTTCCAGTATCTAATGTTGTGGTATTTTCTTCTGTATTCTTTGTTTTTTTAAAATCATAAAAGCCTGTTTTGACTCCTACACTATCATTAAAACGGTTGCTTAGAAAAGTATAATGATATTTTACTTGATAAATTTCTCCTATTTTTGAACTTTCTACTTCATAATATTCTTCATCTGGAAATTTTGTAGGAGCTTCGCTATCATATTTGGAATCTGTATAAGCAACTGTTGGCCATTCGCTATCATAAATTGTTGAAATCTCTTCTAAATTAGACGTTCTTATATACCCTGTTTCTTCATATGTGAAATTTTCTAAATCGTCAATTGTTAAGTTATATTCAGCTGTACATCCTGTTGTTAAAAGTAATAAAAGTAAACATAAGAGTATTCTTTTCATTCTACCCTCCTTTAATTTAAAACCCCAGCATTATATCGGTTTACAAATTCACTTTCGTTAGTACTATAATTATTGGCTGGATTATTATAATATCCTGACATATCAACAATTACATATGTTGT
>CALVOC010000087.1 GCA_944350145.1 uncultured Bacilli bacterium | reverse complement strand
AACAGATTAGTTTATACGTATTCAAGCCAAACATATTGGTCGCTTTCGCCGATCAATTTCAACTCAAACGAATCTGCAGCTCGAGTTTGGCTTGTGGGCAGTGCCGGCAATCTCGGCATTGACCTTGTGACGAGCAGCTATGGTGTGCGCCCAGTTATCAATCTGACCTCTGAAACGCTGATTTCTGGAGGAACAGGAACCAAAAATGATCCATTCACCATCCAATGATTTTTCTTTTTTCAAAATGACTCATCATTTTGAAAAAACTTAAGAAGTCCCATTCGAAAGTTTTTCGAATGGGACAATTTTTTTTTGAAAAAAAGGAACCATTTTAAAAAAATTGCATAGAATAATATGGGGGTAACCTAAAAATTATGGATTTCGCTTTCGCCGATCAATTTCAACTCAAACGAATCTGCAGCTCGAGTTTGGAATGTGAACAGTGCCGGCAATCTCAACAATAACAATGTGACGAACAGCAATGGTGTGCGCCCAGATTCCTACTACGATTAGTATATAACTAATGCACTGAGTATAAATGGTCAAGGCTATTTATAAGAGGAAGTAACTATTTTTTAAATAGTAATCTAATAGGTAGATTGGAAACAAGGTTATTCCTAGGCAGAAAATGCCTGAATAAATGATATAGTTTTTTTGGACGTAGAAAAAACTTTCAAAAATAGTTCACTATATCAACAAGCAAAGAGAAAATCTTTGCTTTTTTGGAGGTATAAAAAATGGAGATTAAATTTCAATTGCTTTCTCAAAGCGAAAAATTAAATGCATACATTAGTAAATTATTGCCCAATTATCCTAAAAAAGAATATGTTTTAAAACACAACATTGAAAAAAATTTATACGAATTAATAGAAGATGTTTTTGCATACAATATCTACCAAGCAAATCGTATAAAAGAAAAATATTTAAAAGAATATATTATAAAATTATCTATGTTAGACTTCTATATGAGACAAAGTTTTCATAAAAAATATATTAGCAAACATCAATTGCAATGCATAAGCAAAATTGAAATCGAACTGCGAAAAATCGCTTATGGACTAATTAAAAGAGAGAAAGATAATGTATAATCAATTATGTGATATAAAAAAAATAGAAGAAACATATCACCAAGTTCGTATAAAAACCCGTCATCGCCAAAAAATTATTCATTTTGAACTTTTCTATTTAATAAACATTATGCAAATTTATTTTGTTTTAGAAAGCCAAAAATATCAACATAGTCAATATTTTGTCTTTTTAATAAAAGAGCCTAAGTATCGAATCATTATGAGTGAGAATATATCCGATAAAATTATTAATCATTTAATAAGTAATGAAATTTTGCTTCCTAAAATTGAACCAAGATTAATAGAGACAAATGTCGCGACTAGAAAAAATAAAGGAGTACAAAAAGGCATCGAATATTTTAAAAAATATATAAATATCGTAAAGAAAAAACATGACAACATTTATATTTTAAAATGCGATATTAGTAAATATTTCTATAATATTGATCAAGAAATTCTTTTGCAAAAATTAGCAAAAATAATAAAGGATGACAAAATATTATCCATGATTAAAAATATTTTAGAATCGGCAAATAAAAAAGAGACAAATAATCAAATAGAAAAATTAATTTTAAACGAAAAGAAAAAACTTTATCATCAAAAAGTAGCCAACCTAAAACAAAAAATTCAAGAATTAGAAAAAATACCAACTTATAAAAAAGGAAAAGGAATCCCCATTGGCAATATGACAAGTCAAATATTTGCAATTTTTTATTTAAATGATCTAGATCACTTTATTAAAGAAAAATTAAAAATTAAATATTATATTCGATATATGGATGATTTTGTTTTAATTCACTGGGATAAAGAATACTTAAAATATTGTTTAAAAGAAATAGCTAAAGAAGTAAAAAAAGTAAAATTAGAATTAAATAAAAAAACTCAAATATATGACCTTCAACATGGAATAAATTTTCTAGGATATCGATTTCTTTTAAAAAAGAAAAAATTAATTGTATTAATGAATGGTCAAACCAAAAAAAGAATTATAAAAAGATTAAATCGATTGTCGAAATTCAAAAATAAACAGTATGAAAGGGTTAAAGCAAGTTATAAAGGATATTTATTAAGATGTCATTGCAAAGCATTTTTGTATAGACATCCTTGGTATAAAGAAAAAATTAAGTAATTTTTTTCTTTTTTGTTGTTTGAAAAAGAATCGCAAGATAAATGAACAAAACAATTGTAGAAGAACCACCGTAGCTAATAAAAGGAAGGGGAATTCCAATGATAGGAAAAATTCCTAAATTCATGCTAATATTAATAATTTGACTTAAAAGAAAAATAACTAAAAAAGCATCTAGAAAAAGTTGATACTCTTTCTTTCTAATTTTCTTTCGATAGCTAATAAAATAAAAATCAAGTATTAAAAAGGCAAGCAAAATAAGAATATTTCCACCAATTCCTAAAACATTACTAGTTAAAGCAAAAGCAAAATCAGTTGGAGCTTCAGGAATATAAATTCCCGTTTCAGTTAGAGAAAATCGCCATAAAGGAGCACTTCCAATCGCGATAAGAGCATTTTCGATTTGCATGCCTGTTCCTAAAGAGAATAAACGTTCTACGCGATAGAAAAAAGTTGTTCCGATTAAAGAAATAAGTAAATCTTTTTGCCAAAAATATAAATAAAAAAATCCACAAATGCAAGCTAAAGCAAGAAATCCTATAATAATGAGCCAACGTTTATGCAATCTAGAATTCCAAAGTAAAACTATCGTAATGAAAAAATAAAACAAAATAGCTCCAGTATCTGGTTCTAAAAAAACAAATAAAGAGGGAATCGCAAAAATAACTAAAACATATAAAAGAAACTTTACTTCTTCTTTCCAAGAATAAAACTTTTTCCTAGCACATAAACTAGCCAAATATAAAGAATAAGAAATTTTCATAAATTCACTGGGTTGAAAATTAAAATATTTAAGATCAATCCATGCCTTAGCCCCATTGATATCTTTACCAATAAATAAAACTAAAATAAGCAATAAAACATTGATAAGATAAAGATAAAAACTATATTTAAAAAAAAGCCGTATAGGAACAAAACGCATGAAAAAAAGCAATGCAAAACCTATTCCAATCCATAACATCTGCTTCTCAAAATGATTTTCATAAAGCTCTGTAATAAAAGCTGCATGATAATTAATAAGTAAGCTTATTGTAAGAAGGATTAGAAAAGGAAAAATAAAAAATAAAGTTTTCCAATCAAATTTCTTTTCCATATTTTTATTATGGTTCAATAAAATAAAAAATAAACATAAAATAATGTAGAAAGGAATGTTTTAAATATGAAAGAATTACCAAAAGTATTTGTAAGTCCTATTGAAAAAAAATTAAACAACAACAAAGATACATTTTATAGTCCTCTAGGGGACAGGAAATCCACAAAAGATATTTTAAGAGAAATAGATAATATTTTTCATAGCAAAAATTTTGTATATAAAAGTCGAGCTAAAATAACAACCAAAAGTGGAGTTTTAGAGGAAACAATCGTTGGAAAGACTGGGACAAGTCTTTTAACAATGGAAGGAAAAGCTATACCCATTTCAGATATTACCGACATTGAAAAAATGTGACAAAATAAGACAAAACTTGTCAAACTCTTCTCTTGTAAAAAGAGTGAATTAGAAAGTAAAATAAATCCTCAAGGAAAAGGAGGATTCTTTTTATGAATATCAAACTACTAGA
>CALVOC010000086.1 GCA_944350145.1 uncultured Bacilli bacterium | reverse complement strand
AAGTTATCAACAACTTTTGCCACTTATTCACATATTTTTGTGATTTCTTCTACTTTGGGCTGTAAATAATAACATTTAATAAAAAACTAAACGTCCAAATCGCTTAGAAATTTGTAAAAAAACAATTTATCCTAAATTTGTAATTCTTTAGTTTTTTAGGATGGTTTGCTTTAATATTTACACTATTAAACTTTTTGACTAGGGATAAATCCTAGTTAAAGTATTTTGCGTTTTAAAAATTCAATCTTTCGGCTTCCGCTTTTTCATATTTGTATTTATGATATAATGTTTTCAAATTATCTAAACATTATAAGATATTGTATTTTTTGAATTCTTATACGCATTTTTCTATATATCTCATAGCTTGTTTACTAACCGCTAACTAAAATTTTATCAATCAATTTCTTCTTTACTTTTTTCAATTTCTTTAAATTTATTAAAGTATTCATTTACTACATTTGGTTTAAATGGACCTTCTCCCCTTTTTTTGAGTTCAATAAGTTCTTGTAATGAATTCTCAATTATCATATCTAGTTCTTTAGTATAATGCATTATTTTTTTATGATAGCGATATTCATTGCGATCTAAAATTTTAAATCCTCCATCCGGAAAAACACGTAAATCCAAATCATAATCAATATATTTGATTGTTAAACCGTCAATAATATAGGGTGTTGCAATATTGCAGTAATAAAATAACCCATTTTTTTTCAATTGGCCAATGATATTAAACCATTTCTTTTTATAGAAAAATAAAACAGCTGGTTCGTTAGTTGTATGACTTTTTCCGTCATGTTCCGTCAATTTCGTATGATTATTTGCTACAATAAGAACGTTTTGATCAACATAAATCACTGTTGCTTCATCACTTGTTCGATCTAAATATCCATTATGTTTATAACATTCTATCTTTAATCTATCTCCTTTTTTGATATTCATAATTACTCCGCTTTCTTTCTTTATTATACAAAATTTTTTGATAAATAAAAAGAACTAACTTAATAGTTCAATTGCTTTTTCTAGCTGAGTATCAATCAAGTAGCCTTCTTCAGATTGTTCTAACTGAATTTCATAATCTGGCTGAATACCTATTTCATCTATACATTCACCGTTTGGCCTTAACCATTTAGCTATTGTGTATTTGACCATACTACCATCTTCTAATTTATTTGTTTGCTGCACTTTTCCTTTGCCATAGGATAGGGTTCCTACTAAAGTCGCTCCATAACTATCTTTTAAAGCAGCTGCTAAAACTTCACTTGCACTTGCAGATGTGCCGTCGATCAAAACTATTACTGGTATGTTTTTTAATTCTGAAGTTTCATCTTTATACTCCTCTTTTTTTTCTTTATTTTCTAAATAGTATAAAGTTTTTCCTTTTTCTATAAAAATACTAGCAATATCTGTCGCCCCTTTTAAGTAACCACCAGTATTTCCTCTTAAATCAATAATTAAGCTTGTAATACCATTACTTTCTAGTTCAGTCAAAGATTTTTTAAATTCTTCTCCTACAGTATTTGTAAAGGCATTTATATAAATATATCCTATATTTGAATTATAAATATTAGTTGTTAAAGGTTCATTTATAGTTTCGGGAGTTACTTTAAAAGTTAATTCTTCTGTTCCACGGTTTACAACTATTGTATTTTCACTAGTTCTATCAATCAAATTAGCAATTTCTGCTGAAGTTTTTTCTAATGTGGAATTGTCATTTATACTTAAAATTTTGTCGCCTTCTTGTAATCCAGACCGATCAGCTGGAGTATCTTGATAAACCTTTACTATTTTTCCTTCTAAGCCAATAGAAATACCGATGCCAACAAATTTACCGCTTAATTGATCGGATAAATTATCCGTTTCATTTTGATTTAAATAAATAGAGTATTCTTCACCTAAATAATCCACCATTGCCGAAATTGCTGCATCAATCATTTCATTTTTATTAATATCTTCATAGTAATCTTCGTCTAAACTATTGTAGATTTTCAAAAATTCTTGTAATGCTTCGTCTTCTTGAATGTTTGCACCACCTAAAATAGCTCTATTATTATTATAAATAATTACTCCAGTAGTTAAACTTGTAATAATTGCTGTAATAATGATGATTATACTTACAGAACGTAATGAAAAGCCTACTGTTTCTTTTTTCATTTAATCACCCTACCTTTTAAAATATTATCATATTTTTACCCATTTGAAAAGAGAAGTTATTTTGCCTTCTCTGTTACTTTTAATTTATTTGCAATTTTTTCTAAACCTTCTATATATTCGGTAATCTTCCCCTTTTTAATTTTTAGCAATGTACCATCTTTTATCTTCAATTCGCTAATTTTTGTTGCTTTTGGATTGCTATTTTCCGTTACATAATAAGGCTTATTAAAACCATTATTTAAATCTAAATAATAGATCTTAATTGCATTTTTTTGCTCATCTTCATAATAATTTGCATATGTGATGTAAGCAGAAGCATTTGTTCCAGTAGAATCATATGCTAAAACATAATATTCATTTTCCGGATTATTTAAAATAGTTCCAACAATTGCCGTGTTTGTACTTATTTTTCCAGTTTGATAAGTTAATTCTGCAACATTTGATTTAACGAAAAATTTGCTAAGAAAATAGACCCCCACAATTAATACAATAATAATTAGTAAAACCAAAATAAATTTTTTGATTTCCTGAGACTCTTCTGTTTGGTATTTGATATTTTGTTTTTTCATTTCACTTCACCTAAAGGTATTATACAAAAAAGGATTTTAAAATGCAAATATTATTCAAAAAAGCAGAGAAGTTTATTTCTCTGCACTCACAGTTTGATTGTTATAACCAATACTTTCACCTATTGCTAATAATTCAGCTGTAGTCAAATCATTTCCTGCCAAATAATAATTAATATTGTCCTTTGTCCAAGTTAGAGAATTCGTGCCTAAAGCTCCAATTGTATCATTTACGATTAAAGGATCTCCATAAACTGGTATGATTTCAAATTCATCTGCCATTACACTTTTTTCTTCGACAAGTACAAAGTTCTTTTCACCTCCAAATGTAAGAATTACCCGATCTCCAACATCTGTATTTACTTTATCACTGCTAGATAAATACGTATTACTTGGTATGTATAAAGGATATAGTATATTCTCTATTGCACCAGTTTCTTCTGTACACGAATCACCCTCACATGGAGCTTTTTCTTCTTGACAATTTTCTCCCTCACAATTTTCTTTGCAAGTTTCTTCATCCGTACAATCTTCTTTATTTTCTTTTGTTTTTTCTTCTTTTTCTTTAATGTATTGTTCTAATTTAAAATCGTCTTCTTTTAAGTTAGCTTTATAATCGACACTTGTAAATGTTACTTTCATTTTTAAATTATCTTTTTCATCGTATACTTCTGTCTTTTTAATAGTATTTTCTTTATCTATCGTTATTTTTTGATAAGATAATTCGGGATTATTTGGATAATTTACTTTTGATTTTACGACAAAATTTCCTTCAATTTCTTCTACTTGGCTTTCGGTATCGTTATTCATGTCTGTAGTTATTGCTTTTAAAATATAAGCTTGGCTCGAATTATCCGGCCATTCACTTTGAAATTTGAAACTTTTATTTAACGAAGGTGTAATCACTATAACACACAAAAGTTTTAAATTTTTATAGTATCTTATATATTATTATTAAATTTATTTATTTTCTATTTTATCTTGCGATTCAATATATTTATAGTTTAAGTTATTATTTTTTGTGATTACTGATTCTCCT
>CALVOC010000085.1 GCA_944350145.1 uncultured Bacilli bacterium | reverse complement strand
TTATGGGATTTTCTAATTAAAAATCATTTTTTATTTTCTACGGGAGCTTTTCTTTAAACCTAACCGATTCCTAAAATTATGATTTTACTCTTCATTTTTTTCATCCTCTTTTCGTATTTTAATTATAGCAAAGTTTAATAAAATACACAAGGTGCATCAAAAAAGCATTAAGTTTTTTTCTTAATGCTATTATAGATTCATTAATTTTTCTTTAACTTTTTTACTTACTAAAGACATATCGGCAACGGTGCCAATTTGTTCTGTTAAAGTTTTCATGATCGGACCCATGTCTTTCATACTTGTAGGTTTTACACTTTCAAAAACTTCAATAATTTTAGCATCTATTTGATCTTCTGATAGTTCTTCTGGCAAATATTTTTGAAGAATTTGAATTTCTTTTTCTAGGTTTTCTATTTCTTCTGTTTTGCCATATTTTTCATACTCAGCCATAGAATCTTTTCTTTGCTTTACATTCTTTTTAATAACCATTAAAACATCTTGATCTAGAAGTTCTCTTTTTAAAGCAATTTTTTCTAATTGTAATGCACTTTTTAACATTCTTAAAACGGATAAGGTAAACTTATCTTGGCTTTTCATTGCTTCTTTAAAATCGTTATTAATTTGTTCTAACATAAATTTTCATCTCCTAATTTTATTTTATAATAAAAAAAAGAAGAATACAACTAAGTATTCTAATTATTACGATGTTTTCTAGAATTACGAATATTTTTTTTCTTTTCTTCTCTTCTTTTTACGCCAGGTTTTTCATAATGTTTTCTTTTCTTTAATTCTGAAGGGACACCACTTTTGGCTACTACCACTTTGAATCTTCTTAAGGCTTTATCAATATCGCCATCTTTAACAACTACTTTGTTAGAATTCATCTTCCAATTTCCCTCCCTTCGTCTTTTCTACACATGATTATAACACCACGAAAGCAATAAGTGCAAGAAAAAACGCACAAAAGAGTGAAAAAAGACTGTTTTACACAGCCATTAATTCCGTTTCTTTTTCTTTGATTTTTTCATCGACGATTTTATTATATTTTTGGATTAATTCTTGAGTATCTTCTAACTCTAATTTTTCTTCGTCTTCAGGAAGTTCTAATTTTTTAATTTCATTATTGATATCTTGACGGATATTTCTTAAAGAAACTTTTGCTTCTTCTCCTAAAGCTTTAGCTTGTTTTACGTATTCTCTTCGTCTATCCTCAGTTAATTCGGGAATAGTTAAGATAATCATTTCTCCATTATTTACTGGAGTAATGCCTAAATTTGCTTCATTGATTGCTCGTTCCATATCTTTTAAAACTCCACGATCAAATGGTTTTACAAATAGCTGACGAGCTTCGGGAACTGTAATATTTGCTAGACTTTGAATAGGGGTTGGAGTTCCATAGTATTCGACCATAATTCCATGAAGCATTCCTGGATTTGCCCTTCCTGCTCGAATCGTCATTAATCTACTTTCTAAATTTTCAATTGCTTTTTGCATTCTTTTTTCATTATCCATATATTTTTTCCTTCCTTCTATATATTATTTGTAGCCAATTCATTCTTGGCAATAAAATTTTCTACTTCTTCTTTTGGCTTACTTCCCACTAATTCATCAACGAGTTTACCATTTTTAAATACCATTAAATAAGGTGTATATTGTAAATGTTCTTTTAATTTTTCATCGACATTCATAAATTGTACATATTCATTATTATCCCGATCATATAAACTTCGGTTCATATAGTATGCATCAATTTCGTATTTTGTAAATAATTCTTTTAACATTGGAATATATTTTTCACAAGTATGACATGAATCTCGTGAGGAAAGCAACGTAAAAGATTCTTGGCGATTAATTTTATCTAAAATTTCCGTTATGTTTAATTCTTCTAAGAAATCAATATTATAATCTGAAGCACTAATTTCTCCATTCTCGCCAAAGACACGATTGTTATTATTCGGAATTTGATCAATAAACCTTAAAACAATACGATCTCCTAAAAAAAGAAGAACTAAAGCGAGAACTACACATATACAATAGATTGTCTGTTTTCTTTTTTCATCTAAACGAGTCCAATTTTGAATTTTTTCTTTGGAAAAATGTCCTTTATTCATGATCTTCCTCCAAAAATTTTTGAAAATATACTCCTAATTCTACTTTCTTTGCTTCTTGTTTTTCTTGGGTCCAATAATCATCTACAGATGAACTTCCTGGAAGAATACTTGTTTCATCATCATAGGCTATTATTTGCCCATCTTTTACTATGACTAATGTTGGAGCGTAGATGTTTTTTACTCCTGTATCTAAAGTAGGAAGATACGTATCTAATTGATCTACAATATTTTCATAATAGGAATTATTCACACTGCGATCGTTTTTAAAATTGTAATAATAGATTTCTTTTATTCCAAAATATTTCGCTACTTCATTTAGCATGTCTGCATAGGTATGACTCCACATATTTTCTGGAAAAGCAAAAAAGATAATTGCTGTTCCTGTATTCATTGTTTCTAAAATTTCTTTTCCTGTTTTGTAATAAAATACATTATCACTTGTGATGCCATATTCTTTTGTAAAACTTTCTTGATCGGTTAAATTTCTAACTGGAGCATTAAAATTTTTTGTTCCTAAATAGATAAATGCCGCGATTAGAAAAATGAAACTAAGAATATAAATTACTTTTTGAAATACTGGCATTGGTGATCGTTCTACTTGCATAGATATTCACTCCCACTTAAATTATAGCAAGGTTTTGAAAGAAAAAAAAGCTTGTTTAGCAAAAAATATGTAAACTATTAATTGAAAAACTAAATCCGATGCTAAAAATATGTTTTTTTCATTTGCCTTGTAGTCATAAATCTGAAATAAATAAAATCGAATAGAAAAACAAATCTTTTTTCAGAATAAAAATATTCTTACTCAAAAGCAAGAATATTTCACAAAAATTTCTTAGTCCTTTACTCTTTATGATGATAATTAATAGTAAACGTATTAAACATTTTTTCCTCGGATACTTTTATTTCAAATTCTAAATTTGTATATTTTGCATTTAATTTGTTTTCTAAAATTTTCAAATCATTTTGTAAATCCTCTACTTTCATTTTTGAACGAAAAGTTGCAACATATTCACAGCATTCAGAAACAAAACATGAATTATTGGGAATATTTATTGTATCGCCATTAACCAATTGATATTGATTTTGATTATAAAAAGTATGACATCTATTTCCGTATACATCACGAGGATTTAAAACAAAATTATATATACAATACACAATTATTACAATTAAACATATACCAAATAATATAATTTTTTTGCTTTTTAGAATTTTATTTTTCATTTAAAACACTCCAGTAATTCATTGAATTATATCTTTTAAATTCTACAAATATTAAACAACTAATTTTGAAGTTTCTTTTATAATATATTAAATCATCAAAAATTGGGCGACATTTATTATTTCCCGGACAAACTATTTAAAGTAATTCATATAACAATATGCTTCAGTCAAATTATATCGTGAACAAGCCAAAATTAAAGATTTAAAATGCCACAATCGAGTATGACTATTTTCTATATAAATTTCTAGCCAAAGGTTTAGTAATTGGCTCTTGATACAAAATTTCTAAATCATGTAAAGCTCGTGTCATTGAAACATACAGATTTTTCAAATCGGTATTATTATCGGATGAATAGGTTTTTTCACTTACGTTCGCAATAATAACTGCATCAAACTCCAATCCTTTTGAACATTGACTACTTATAGAACAAATACCACCTTCGTATACACTATTATTCATATTTATATACGATATATTTAC
>CALVOC010000084.1 GCA_944350145.1 uncultured Bacilli bacterium | reverse complement strand
TTTTCCTTTTATTTATGGGATTTTCTAATTAAAAATCATTTTTTATTTTCTACGGGAGCTTTTCTTTAAACCTAACCTACACATTTTTACACCATATAACTAAGAAGTTAAATAAGTACTAATTTTTAAACTGACATTTTTGGTAAATGGATAAGCATAAGATGGATCATCCGTTAAATATGGAGCAACTATCGCGACTGAATAAGTTGGGTTTTCTCTAGGAAAATAATAAACCAAAGTCGAATTAATTACTTCTTTGTCTACTACACCATCATGATCGCTATCATAAAAAGTTTCAGCTGTACCCGTTTTTCCCACAGCATTTAAACTTTTTTTAACATAACTAGAAGCAGTACCGCCATGAAACACTTGATACATTCCTTCTGTAATTCGATCGTAATAAGAAGCATCTAGTCCTACTTGATTTAAAAACACATTATAATCTTCTTTTTTTAAACGTAAAGCATAACGATTCCCATAATTAGAAATAGTATGAATATATTGAAGTAAACTAATCGGAGTATATGTATCATATTGGCCAATCGCAAAATTTAAAAGCAAATCTCCCGCAACTTTTGTTCCTTTCATTCCCGTTTGTTCATTCGGATAATCGATACCTGTTTTATTACCGAGTCCATAAGAAGCAAAAACATCACGATAAGTTTTAAAATTTTCTTCAGTTACATGAAAAGTCATGTTGTATTTATAACTCTGTCCTGTAGATTTAATTGCTGTCAGAAATTGATAATAATTGGAAGAAGTTTTTAAAGCAGTAATATCATCGACATACCCAAGTCTTTTATAAGAACATTTTGAAGGTTGACTATAAAGTTTTACACAACTATCTAATATCTTTTTTCCTACCTCTATAGCTCCAGTCATATATCCAACCGTATTACTAGCACCTTTCACCACACTTCCCATAGCATAAGAAGAAGTAAAAGCTGTAATTGTAATATCTGAAAAATCACCTTGATCATTTAATCTCATTCCACTAATGGCTAAAACTCCTCCACTTTTAGGATCTCCAACCATGGCAAAAGCTTCTTTAAAATACTTAGCACTTTTCTTATTATGAGCTAAAGTCATCTCTTCTTTTAAAATACTTTCCAATTTTAATTGAACATCAATATCAATATTTAATACAACATCATTTCCTGTTATCTCTTCTTCTAACAAAGTTAAAGTATTATCTGAATTAATAAAATATTTAGCCTTTTTTCCTTTTAATAAATTTTCATACTGTTTCTCAATTCCAGAAGTTCCAACTGTATCATTTAATGCATATCCATTTTGCAAAAAACTTGTAACTTCCTCTTTAGGAATACTCCCTATCGTTCCAAAAATACTTTTTAAAGTTTCTCCATAAGGATAAATTCTTTCTGCAGTAATCACAGATTTTAAAAAAGGAATATTCAAAGCCATTATTTGAGCCAATTCTTCATCTTTAACATTTTTTAAAAGAATTTTATCCTCATAAGCATACCCATCATTCATTAACGAAAATAAATAAATTCTTTTTTGTTCACTTTCATCATAAACAATCATATCTTCAGTAATCCTTGCCCATTTTAAAGCAGAAATATCTTCATTAGTAAGCTTTCTCTCTTCCCATCTCTGCCATTCCTCATCGGTAATTAAATCTTTACCATTATTATGAGTAGCTAAATAATAATTTTTTAAGTTAGTTGTAGTTAAAGAAAAATTTTTTACATAAGGCTCTAATAAAGAAGCAATCTTTAATTCATCTTCTAAAGTACTATCCACAGGTTTATGATAAGCAATATTAAGGATACCTTGATTATCTACCAATACCTTACCATTTCGGTCTAAAATTCTTCCCCTTGGAGCACTACTACCATAAACAATTCTTTCCATTTTTTCTTCGAATAAAATACTATAATATTCATGATTGGTCTGATTTATATTATAAAGAACTCCAAAGAAACTAAAAAACAAAAAAAGTAAAAACAGTTTTAGTTTCATAAAATCACCTGTTATTAGTATTAAAAAAAGTTAAAGTTTCATACATTATATTAGGTGATTTAATGTATAATTTAGTAAAAAGATATATGGATAATTTAACAAAAGAACAAGTCATGAACTTTGCTCAAAAAAATCAAATTTTCTTATCTCAAGAAGAATTAGATTTTACATATACTTTTGTCAAAAAAAATTGGGAAATGATTTTTCGCAATCCCAATTTATTAAAACTTGAACGTTATAAAGACAAATTCTCTGAAGAAAACTTTATCAAAATTCAAAAATTATTTGTCCTTTACTATCAAAAATATGGTCATTTATTGTAATAAGAAACAATAAAATCCAATAAATTCGAATTAAATTTTCCTTCTTTTATCATTTGAATTTCAAATTTATAAGGTGGATAAATTTTTTCTTTATCCTCAAAAGTCTTACCAACATAAGGTGTTTCTAAAATTTTAGGAACATCTTTTAATTTTTCATGAGTACATATTTTTAAAAGACTTTCAAAACCAATTGTACCATAACCAATATTGGCATGACGATCTTTATGAGAACCTAAAGGATTTTTACTATCATTAATATGAATACATTTAATTTTAGAAAGATCCAAATATTTACAAAATTCTTCTAAAAATTCATCAAAAAAATTCATATTATAACCTGCATCATTTAAATGACAAGTATCCAAACAAACGCCTACCGATTTATTTGTATGATGCACTAAATAAGAAATTTCTTCTAAATTTCTTCCACATTCTGTTCCTTTTCCAGCCATAGTTTCCAATAATATTTCACAATGATAATTTGCATTTAATACTTCATTTAAAGCATCGACAATATTATTTAATGCTTCTTCTTTTGTTAGACCTACAGCACTTCCTGGATGCAAAACCAAATAAGAAATTCCAAGTTCATCACAACGAGATAATTCTTCCTTTAAAAAATGAATACTAAATTGCCACTTTTCAGGATCCTTCTTATTCGCTAAATTAATAATATAAGGAGCATGACAAATCACATTTTTTTTCTCAATATGATTTTCTTGCATCAACTTATCTGCTTCTAAAGTATATTCTTCTAAAATTTTCTTACGCATTGTATTTTGGGGAGCTCCAGTATAAAACATGAATGTTGTTGCTCCATAACAAATTGCTTCTTTTACACTTCCTAAAAGTTGTTCACTACCAAAAGAAACATGACTACCAATAATCATTATATCCCCACTTTCATAAAAAAATTATACCAAAAGAAAAAGCCTATATCTAGACTTTATTTACAATCGGTTGCAGCTGTTGCTCCATTAGAATCCGATATATCATCTGTGGTTAGATTCTTATCTTTATTGGAAGCAATATATTTTGAACTACTTAACCAACCGTGAATTTCAAAATCACCATTATTATAAATTACTTGGACACTACCATTATAGCCGTCTTTAGCTGTATAGTAACCATAATCTTCAGTTAACTCTGTATAAGTATAACATCTTTTAGGATTACCTGCAGAAATTTTACCATTCATAATATCCATTTGAGCTGCAACTTGAGCTGAATTTAAAAAGTCAATAAACTCTGTTCTAAATGCACCTTTTTCAGCATCTCCTAAAATTCCAAAAACATTTTGACCAGCAACTAACATAATTACAGCCAAAATAACAATAACGGCTAACAATTCAATTAAAGTAAATCCATTTTTTTTCATATCAAATCTCCTCTATTCTGTTATAAGAATACAAAAAATGCAAAGAAAAGTCAATAGATTTTAAGAAGGAAAATTTTTTTTTGAAGTGCAACAAGATGACATTGAAAAAGACATATAAAAATATTACACTTATTATAGCAAA
>CALVOC010000083.1 GCA_944350145.1 uncultured Bacilli bacterium | reverse complement strand
TGGAGAATTCTTAGCCTTATCTTTTGTTAGTACCAAAGAGGATGTTTTAGAAGTTAAAGAAATTTTAAAAGAATGTCATCGTGAAGATTTACAAATTATTTGTAAGATTGAAAGTGCTTTAGGTATTCAAAATTTAGAGGATATTTTAAGTGTCAGTGATGGCGTTATGGTTGCTCGTGGTGACTTAGGAACAGAAATTCCTAGTGAGGTTGTACCAATTGAACAAAAGAAAATGGTTAAAACTTGCCGTCAAATGAATAAAATTTGTATCGTAGCTACTGAAATGTTAGAAACAATGATGGAAAATACAAGACCAAAAAGAGCTGAAACTAGCGATATTGCAAATGCTGTTTTAGACGGTACAGATGCTGTTATGTTATCTGGAGAAACTACTGTTGGAAAACATCCAGTTGAAACGGTTGAAGCTATGGCTAAGATTTGTGAAGTTACAGAAAAATATGCTGAATACAATTATATTGAACAAGTTCGTCATGTAGCAAATGCACGTGATGCAATCGCTGTTTCAGTTGTAGATACGGCAAATCGTTTAAATGCTAAGTTGATTACAACAGCAACTGTTCATGGTAGAACAGCAAGATTAATAAGTAATTATCGTCCAGTTGCTCCAATTTTGGCTTTAACTCCAGATGAAAAGGATGGACGTAGATTAATGCTTAATTATGGTATTTATCCAGTACAAATGCCTTTAATGAATTCCACAGATGCTGTATTAAAAGAAAGTGTTTTAAAGGCTAAGGAATTTATGCCATTAGAATCAAAAGATATTCTTGTTATTACAGGTGGTTTTCCTAACACTGATGAAAATAGAACAACTAATTTAATGAAAATTGAAGAAATTGATTAGTTGACATTTCCTTGATATTTTACTTGACTTGTAACAAGTTTGAATATAAAATAGGAGTAGAAATGAGGTTAAATTTATGAGTGGAACTGTTCAACCTGGTACTACATATGGCTTTTGTGCTAACACGGCAAATGTATGGCAAATTGCTGGGTATATTTTATTAGTTTTTAAAATTATTATTCCAATTTTATTAATTGTTTGGGGAATGCTTGATTTAGGTAAAGCGGTAGTTGCTGCTAAGGATGATGAAATTAAAAAAGCAACAAAGTCTTTGGCTTTCCGTGCTTTAGCTGGTGTTTTGATTTTCTTCATTCCAACAATTGTCAGTGTTATTATTGGAATGGTATCTAATTTCTCAGATTCTGGAGCTCAAGAAGATTATGATGTATGTCGTAAGTGCTTAACCAATCCTTATAATGGTGAGTGTGATTCTTATGCTCAAGAAGCATGGACAGGTGGAGAATAAAAGCTAGTTTAAATAACTAGTTTTTTTGTTTTATTATTGATATAATTAAAGTGCTGAGGTGGTTCTTATGAAAAAAATGGGATTCTCTTTTTTTCTGTTGTGTCTTTTTTTTATGACATTTAGTCTTTCTGCAGAAGCTAAGGAAGTTGCCAGAACTTGTAAATATGAAGGTAATAATGGCTATAATGTTTTGTATATTGATATTTATGATGATAATTCAACTCAGGCATATGTTAAAAAATATTTAAAATCTTCTGAAGGTGATGGACTTTTTACGACTTATTCAGGATACGGAAATAAAGAAAAAGTTCAAAATTGGAATAAACAAGATTCTACTTATTTGAATAATGAAACTTGTCCAACATATGCATTAATAACCAATGGGATCTTTGGTTTTAATGTGTATGCTTCCGATAATAAAAGTGAACTTGAAAATAAAAAAGGAAATAAAGCAGGATATATATTGAATAATGCTAAAAGTTTTAATGAAAATTATGCTGTATGTGAATACAATGTTCCATATACATCGGATTCCTATTTGCGGTTTAAAATAAATATCAAAGATGAAAATTATATTCGTATGTATTATATGAAAAATGGTGAAGAGACTTATTATGATACAAATTTTTCTAAATCTCTTTTAAGTCCTACTGTTTTTGGAAATGGGATTTCTTCTATTAGTGAGATTGGTTCTAATATTACGATGAGTGAGATTTACAATGCTTATCAAAATAATGGATATCGGTGCCCATATATCATTACTACTTATACAGGAAGTAATGTGGTTTTATCTGTTTCTAATGATCCTTATCATGATGGAGTAAATAGTTTTAGTTCTACTTTAATGGATTCAGACTATTCTGAAGAAGCTCCTGAAGCTGTGAAAATAAAGAATACGTGTGTTTCTCATTATCAAAACGATGCTATCCCGGCTGTTGTAGGAGCAGAATTTTCCTTTAATACTTATTCCGATAATAAACGAGAATTTTGTGTGAAATTAGAGAATTGGTCGCAGAGCTCTTGTGTTTCTTTTAATGAGGGAGAATCTCCGGATGCTTTAAATGTTACGACTTCAGACAATAAGGCTTTATCTTTTTTAATTTCTGAAGATACGTTGGATGATTTTTATCAAGATCAATGTATTGGGGGCAATTTTTATGTATATGAATCTGCGGGAATTTCAGCTGGAATTTATGTTTTGACAACGGATGAAGAAGAGGCTAAAAACGGTACATCTTATACAGAAGGTCAAGAAGGATCTATCAATGCTTCTCAAGATCAACAAGGGTTCCAACCAGGAGATATTTGTGAAGGCGATGAATGTGATGTCAATTTAAATAATTTTTGCGGAGAGCCTACTGTAGCTCGAACTTTTAAATTTTTAGGATTGGGTTTGTTTATTTTAAAAATATTAGTACCAGCCATTATCATCATTATGGGATTTGTAAATTTGTTTAAAATTATTACTTCTGGAAAAGAAGATGAAGCGAAAAAATACGCTAAAATTATTGTTCGAAATGTAATTATCGGTGTGATTATTTTTATAGTGCCTGGTCTTATCAATTTTGTATTTGACTTAGCTGATGATGTGATTACACCTTCTAATAAGAGTGATTTTTCCAATTGTGTAAATTGTATCTTAGATCCGATGAGTGATAGCTGTGTTGTACAAGATTAAATAAACTTATAGCTAGTGATGTAAAATTACTAGTTTTTCTTTATAATTATTGTTATAATAAGAACAGGGAAAAAGTAGGGATTTATATGAAAAAATCATTAAAATTGTGTTTATTTTTGATTGCTTTTTTATGTTTGTTTTTTCCAAAAATTTCGAATGCTGCTGAGAAAATAAAAACTTGTCATTATGAAGAAAATTTGATTGGGGCATATCTTTATTTTTGGGATGATGGCACTGTAACAGGAGAACAATATTATGATGGGCATCAATTGGATCAATCACGAAAAATTGAAGAATATATGGATGATACAGATAGCGTTTTGGCAAAATTTAATGAGACGGATGCGTGTCCTAAATACATTGTTAGTTATCGATCATTAAGTGGTTTTGGAGTAGTAAGATATAAATTCTTTTATGAAGAAAAAGAGAAGAATGCTTTTGTAGATGATTATGATAAATGTTTGGGACCTATTTGTTGGACAAAATCGTATTGGGCTGGTTTAACTTCTTCGTCAGGGCCTAATGATGATCCAGAGGATAACGTTATGGAAGGAGAAGAAGTATTTAAAAAAACATTTACTTCATCATCTCCTACTAATACTTATGGAGATGCCATTTTTTCTTTTAAATATAATGAACAAAATGGAAATTACAGACAATCGGTTGTAGATTTTTCTGACTCTGAAGTAAATCCTATTTTGATTGATAAAAGTGTTGATCATTTTAGAACTAGTATATTAGAACCTTCTATGGAAAATAAATTTCCTGAAAACCTTTATTGTGGAACAATAACAAGTTATTTAACTCTTACTCGAGATTATGCTGTTATTGTTGGTGGTGAAGTTACAAATGGCTCTGTTGTTTGCTCTTTTGATAGAACTTTATTTAATGACGGAACCAATAAGCTTATTCGTTTTATAAATCCTGATTATAGTCAGAATGGTGAAAATGATGACGGAAATGAATCACAGGATGATCAACAAGGATTCCAACCAGGGGATATTTGTGAAGGCGATGAATGTGATGTCAATTTAAATAATTTTTGCGGAGAGCCTACTGTAGCTCGAACTTTTAA
>CALVOC010000082.1 GCA_944350145.1 uncultured Bacilli bacterium | reverse complement strand
TTATGGGATTTTCTAATTAAAAATCATTTTTTATTTTCTACGGGAGCTTTTCTTTAAACCTAACCGATTCCTAAAATAATAATTTTTTTCTTCATTTTTTTATCCTCATTTCTATTATCTATAGTATAACAAATTTAAAATTTAAAAAAAAGATTCAAATTCGAATCTTTTATAGAAATTCATGTCAATTTCATTTTTTTAATAAATTCTTTACTATGTATGTAAATTCCTGTATAACGTTCATAATAACGATTTAAAAAACTATCAATTTCTTGTTGGTATTCTTTTTTTATGTCGAGTTTTTTAATCTTTTTAATATCCACATATTGAAACATTCTTAAAAGTTTTAAAACTTCCAAAGGAACAATTCTTTCATTTTGATAACAATTTTTACAAATCAATCCTCCGCGGTCTCCATCAATAGTTACAATCTCTTTTTGATTGCCACAATGAATACAAGCATCTAAAGAAAGTCCCACTCCGATCATTGGTAAACACTTTACTTCTAAAATATTTGTTAAAACAGCTGGATTTAATCCTTCATTAATTTTTAAAATTGTATCTATAAACAATGAAAAAAGATGAGAATCCATACTCTCTTTATATACTTGACGGACCAAATCTGCAAGATAATTTACATAACTAATTTTAGTAATATCTTCATGAATATTTAATAACGGATCAATAAGATCAACATCTTTTAAAGTCGACATCTTTCCTTCTTTATAATACAAATAAAAATAGCCATATGTGTAAGGAAGAGTTAAAGCTCTTAAAGGACTTTTTAAAGACTTAACTCCCTTTCCTATAACACTAATAAGGCCATATTCTCTCGTAAATATTTGCATGATAAGTGAGGATTCACGATAAGGTGTACTACTGACAATAAAACCCATCACTTTTGTAATCATTTACTCCACTTCTTTTCCCTTATATTTTAAATAATATTCAATCTTTCCTGTTTCTTTAAATTTTTTCCAAGCTTCTTTTTTATCCATCTCTTTCACTCTCTTTCTATTTTTATCATGGGAGAATGAAAAAGATTTTATTCAAATTATTTTAAATTTAATTCATCAAAACCCAATTCTTTTAAGAAACTTGTTTTTTCTCGCCAATTTTTTAAAGTTTTGACATATAATTCTAAATATACTTTTTTATTAAGCATTGCCTCTAAATCCATTCTAGCTTCAGTACCCACTTCTTTTAATCTTGAACCACCTTTACCAATTACAATTTTTTTTATGGATTCCCGATCGACAATAATATCAACATTGATATAAGCAATATTTTCTTCTTCTTCAAATTTGGTTGTATAACAAGTTAAGCTATGAGGTACTTCTTCTACTGTTTTATTTAAAAGTTTTTCTCGAACAAGTTCACTAGCCATGAAAGCCATAGAATTTGTCGTGATCATATCAGGCTCAAAATACTGAACAGTATCGGTTAAATATTTTTTTATTACTTCAATCAAATGATCAATATTATCCCTTTTTAAAGCACTGACAGGTACAATCTCAGCAAAAGGATAAATATCTTTATAAGCTGCAATGGCACAAAAAATTTCTTCTTCAGTCATTTGATCGATTTTATTTAAAATAAGAAAAACTGGGCTAGAACTTTTCTTTAAAGATTCTAAAATCATCTTATCGCCAGTTCCAAAACCACCTTTCGCGTCAATTACAAACAAAATCGCATCGACATCTTTCATCACAGAATAACTTTCTTTATTTAAAATTTTGCCAAGTTTACTCTGTGGTTTATGAATTCCAGGAGTATCCAAAAAAATAATTTGAGTATTTTCATCATTGTATATCCCTTGAATAATATTTCTTGTTGTCTGAGCTTTATTAGACGTGATGGCAATTTTATAATCTAAAATACTATTTAAAAGTGTACTTTTACCAACATTTGGACGACCAACAATACTCACAAAACCGCTACGCATACTACCACTCCTTTTTTTAGAATATATAAGTTAAAAATATATAAATAACAACAATGATGGCCAAAACAGCTATCACAAAAGAGGCTGCCGAACCACAATCCTTAGCCTTTTTAGCTAAAGGATGATATTCTTTAGTTACCATATCAACCGTGTGTTCAATAGCTGTATTCATAAGTTCCATCGCAAACAAAAATACAGCTAACATACTTATAATGATGATATCTTGAATTGAAACTTCCAAAATAAGACACATCACGATCACAAATGCACAAGCAAGCAATAACAAATGCAAACTTCTTTCAGTTTTAATAGACGTAAATAAACCACTTAAAGAATATCTGCAACTTTTATAAAAATGAATAAAAACATTGTCTTTATCGCGAAATTCCTTCTTCATCTAAAATCTCCTTTTGTAACCCAAACATTCTTTCTTCTTCCTCTTTAGTTTGATGATCATATCCAAGTAAATGTAAAAGACCATGAACAGTTAAAAACGAAAGCTCTCTTTTTTCACTATGTCCATAACTTTTAGCTTGTTCCTGCATTTTAGGAATAGAAATATAAATATCTCCTAAAACACGTTTTTCCAAAGGAAAATCATCTTTGGTATCTTCCAAAGCAAAGCTTATCACATCAGTTTCTCGATCAATTCCTCGGTAAGTCGCATTTATTTCCTTTATTTGTTCATTATCAATAAAAATAATAGAAAAAATACTATCTAAAGCATTCTCTTTTTCTAAAGTCCTATGAATTACCCCATCTAAATAAGAGTAATCCTCAGTATAACCATATAAGTTATTTATTTGATAATCCATCCAATCACTTCCTTAAAACAAATGAATTCCCATAATACCTAAATAATACCACACTGCAACAACACATAAAAGAATACACAAAAGATTGTAAAACAAATCGCTCTTAAAAACATTTGGTAAATGTTGTTTTATGGCTGAAAAACCAATATATAAAAGGAAACCGCAAATACTTCCAATAGTATTTAAAAGAATATCATCTACATCAAAGCTTCTTCCAATATAATGCTGGACAAACTCGACCGTAAAGCTAGTAATAATAGAGACAATTAAAATATGACTAACTTTTTTTGCTTTAATATAAGAAGAAACAAAATAGCCAAAAGGAATAAAGATCAAAATGTTACCAAGAACATTTAAATAAA
Source organism: uncultured Bacilli bacterium (assembly GCA_944350145.1). Lineage (GTDB taxonomy): Bacteria > Bacillota_I > Bacilli_A > RF39 > UBA660 > Ventrenecus. The sequence continues at coordinate 1,251 of CALVOC010000082.1, read as the reverse complement.
ATCCCTCAGTCCCAAAATCATAACGCATGATCTCTGTAAAAGGAACTAAATTATATCCACTATTAACATTAAGCTCTGTCTTCGTTAACAATTCGAATAACAACAATGCATAAACAACAAAAAGGATATTAAAAAATTCCTTATAAAAAACAAACTTTTCTCTTCCATTATGAATATACATAAGCCGAATTGAAATAATGACTACTAAAAAAATTGTCATCATTGGCCAAACATCTTGAATAGCTCCACGAATAATTGCTCGTTCCATAAAAAAACCCCTTCTATTCTTCTACTGTAAATTCTTGCCTTTCGCCAATCTGTTCTAGAACGGAGACAAAAACTTCTATATTCATTGTACTATTATTTACTTCTTTTTTCAAAACTTTTTTAGCAATTATCTCTTCTTTTTCTTCTAAAGTAGAAGAAATCTTTTCTAAAGCAAGTTCTAAAGCCTTATCAGCGGCTTCATTTTCTTCCATAGTAAAAACACTTTTCACTGTTTCATGTTGTTTTACAAAAGAAACTTCTGTTCCAAATAAAGTAAATAATGGAGTAATTTCTTCATCATAATTTTCTAAACGACTTTTAAAAAGGAAATCATTATAAGAATTGTTTTTTAATTTTATATTCCATCTCGTCTTTCCAGTAGGTTCATATGTTTCATAAGAAAGAGGAACACTAGATTTTACAGTATACCAAACTTCAGCATAAACAGATCCCGTAGCACAAACGGTACTCTTTGTTTCCTCATCTTTTTTAATAGTTCCACGAATTAATATATCTCCTTTTTTTACCGAGTCATTTCTTTTAAATAAAGCTTCTCCATTCATATAAACCATTTCTTTTACAATACCATCTTTTGTCGCGACAACATTGCAAGCCTCTGGAGTAGAATTTTCTTGTTCCAATTTTCTTTCTTCAACTCGAACAATATAATTAAGTCCATGCACTTCAATTTCAAGCCATTCCAAATTATCGGGATATTCATTCAAAATTTCTTGTTTTATTTTTTCAATTTCTTGATAACTCTTACGCCATGTATTCTTTTTTATACCCCGTTCTTCTAAAGCATTCAATAAAAGAAAACGAATATCTTGATTTGAATGCACAACCGTTACAGAAAGCATAATATGCGATAAAATATACAAAAAACATAGGCCGATAAAAAGAGCAATGAGAAATATATGATATTTTTGAATTTTTCTTTTTAAATAAGGAATTCCTATAGGTTCAGTTCTTTTAATTTTTATA
>CALVOC010000081.1 GCA_944350145.1 uncultured Bacilli bacterium | reverse complement strand
AAAATAGGCATTGTATTTATCTGCCTATTTTTCAAAATTCGAATATCTATTTCGAATATCCGAACTTAAATTAACCAATTTTTACGGCCTATTCTTCGTACTTTGCGATAAATTCCCAAAGATTGTTTTTCAAACTGGGTTTTTGATAACCCATTTGATACTTTATAAATACCAATAATATTAGAAGGAATCTCATAATTTTTAAAAAAGCCTTTAACATCACTTGGACGAATAATATATCTACAATCCACGATGGATCTTTCATCAGTCTCATAATTTCTTAAAAAAACACAAGAACGATCTAAATCATAAAAATAAGCAGTACTTAAATAAGGCTTATTTTTAACATTAAATTTCCATTTTTTTGAAGTCAAAAGAATATTTCCTGAATAATATTGCTCTTCTAAAATCCGTTCTTCATCAATCATATACTCTTTTTTTACTTTAACAATTCCATATGATAACACTTGAATATCCATATCAGAACCTATTCCATTTTCATCTTGAAAATGCAACTCACATCTTTTAAAACAACCATCTTGAATAAAAAAATGAGCTAAAATAGTTTCTAAAGTTTCTAAAGAACTGAAATAATATTGTAAAACTTGCTGTTTTTTCATAGAACGTACCTGAAATTGAGCATCCATATGATATATATTCTCTAAATTTTGAAAAAAATCTTCAAATACTCCATATCTAGAAATAAAGTCTAAACTATTCAAAAAATTATCCACAATCATTTGTTTTTGTAAATGTTCATATATTTTCATGTTCTTCCTCCAAGGCTTTTACAATTTTCATATAATTCGGTTTATATTTTTCATTTACTCTTTTAACATCTTTTTCTGTTGTATTGGTAAGTCTTGTTAAATCCATATTATTTTCCATATCGATCTTTTTAATATACATAGCTACTTTATTATTGCTTTGAATAATACGATCGATATATTCATTATACGAAATACTTTTAGAATGCGTCAAAAGAAAAACCGTATCTACAATTTCTTGTGAAAATCCCATATTTAAAAGATCTTTCTTAGTAAGAAGAGTATCCTCAAGAATATCATGTAACAAGCCAATAATTTTTTCTTTCTCATTTCTTCCAAATGAAGAAACATATTCTAAATGCTCAATATAAGGATTTCCGCCCTTATCTACTTTTCCTTCAAAATATTTTTTAACAATTTTTCTCGTTTCTTCTATATTCATAATTATATTATATCAAATTAAATTTTTTTTGTATAGGTTACTATTGCGTCCTTCTTCTCATAAAAGCCAGAAATCCATTCAATATCTAATTTAAAAGGTTGTAAAGTTTCAACAATTTTCTTTAAATTATAACAACAAATAGAATGATTTTCTTTAAATAAATCTTGATATCCATAAGAATATAAATATAAAAGTTGTAAAATACCATTTTTGTTTAAAAATTTATTCCAACAAGTAACTAAAATTTTAATTTGTTGAAAAAGATCTACATTTTTATCTGGAAAAAAATAATCAAGATATTGTAATATGTTTGAAAAAATAATTCGATCATAAGATTCTAAAAGATCTGGTGTAAATATGTTTCCTTCTATAAAATCTATAGGAACAGTCTGAACCAGTTCTTGTAATTTTTCATAATAAGCATCTGTACTTAAATAAATATTACTTTCATAGATCCTCTTTTCATTTGGAACATCTTTAGAAAAAGCAAAATTTTGTTTTTGCAATTCAAAAACTTTTTTCACAAAATTCTTTCTCTTAGAGTGTAAAAGAATTTGCTTTTTTATTTCAAAATATTCTTTTACATATGGATTAATATCAAACACAGATACTTTTTTAGCACCATAAACCAAAGCATTAAAAAGTTGATCTAAAGAAGAACCAACAGTTAAAACAGATTGATCTTTTAAATTTAAAGCTGTAAAATACTCTGAAACATTTTCGGTTGCAAAAGGATATACACTCTCAAAACCACTTTCCATCACAATTTCCCCCATTAATGTCAAATATCCTAGCATATTTTGGCAAAAAAAGCAAGAAAAGAGCCATTATCGATGATAATGACTCTGAAAAGAAACAATTTGATTTAAAATTTTTAAGGCCTCTTCCTTATCAAAAGAACAAATTTCCAAAATAGAATCTGTTAAAGAATTATATTGCCCAATAACAAAATCTGGATAAGCATGAAAATAAAGCATTTTTTCTCGAAGAAAATCTTTTTGCATGTCAGTTAGATTTTCTGGTAAATACAGTATTCCATACTCATCTTCTACATCAAAATTGGGAGGAATATAATATAAAGTCATAACTCCATTTTTAGCTAGCTTTTCATCCATATCAAAGTGTTCTCGTTCTTTTACATCTTTCTTTGTAAGAAAAAGAGGAAAATATTTAGATTTTGAATATAAAAGTTTAAAAGCTTGAACGTGAAAAAATAAATTCGACGATCTTAAAATTTGTTCGGTATCCCCATTAGGATAAACATAAATAATTGCATAATTTCTTGAATCATTTATATCTGGATAAAGAAGATCCGGAACAACCCCCGAAGGAATTCTTTCTAATACAGTACCATGTAAATAATAAATCATTATTTTTTTTCTTCAATTCTATTTTCTAAATATTTTAAGAATTCATCTTTAGAAACAGTCTTTGTTTCTTCACTTCCAAATTCTCGGTAACTAATGAAATTTTCATCCATTTCTTTTTGACCTAAAATAACAGTAACTGGAATTTTTTTCATAACACTTTCACGCATTTTATAGCTAAGTTTCTCATCACGAGAATCAAAATTTACTCGATATCCATGATCTTGTAACCAATTTTTAACTTCTGTTGCATACTTCTCATGATATTCCATATTAACAGGAATGATATTTACTTGAGTTGGAGCAAGCCATAAAGGATAAACTCCTTTTGTTTCTTCAATTAAGAAAGCAGTAAAACGATCAAATGTTCCAAATATAGCACGATGAATAACTACAGGTGTTTGTTTCTCACCATTTTGATCAATATAATTCAATTCAAATCTTCTTGGAAGAAGAAAATCAAGTTGGCAAGTTGAAAGTGTTACTTCAGGACCGACAGCTGGCTTTACTTCAACATCTAATTTTGGACCATAAAAAGCTGCTTCACCAATAGCTTCAAAATAAGGAATATTTAAAGAATTTAAAACTTCTCTTAACTTATTTTCAGCCTTATCCCACATCTCATCATCATCAAAATACTTTGCCTTATCTTCTGGATCACGTAATGACAAACGAAATTTATAATCTTTAATTCCAAAATCTTTATAAACAGCCAAAATTAAATCGACAACTTTTTTAAATTCATCACCTATTTGCTCTGGTGTAACAAATAAATGAGCATCATTTTGACACATACAACGTACTCTTTCAAGTCCTTTTACAGCCCCACTAGCTTCATAACGAAAATCGTTTGCAAATTCTCCGATACGAATTGGTAAATCACGATAAGAATGAAGTTTATTTTTATAAACCAACATATGATGTGGACAATTCATAGGTCTTAAAACAAATTCTTCATCATCCACTTTCATAGAAGGAAACATATCTTCTTTATAATGATCCCAATGACCAGAAGTTTTATATAAATTTACAGTACCAACACAAGGAGTATATACATGTTGATATCCCATTTTTTGTTCTTTTTCATAAATATAATTTTCCAATTGTTTTCTTATAATTGCTCCATTTGGAAGCCACAAAGGCATACCAGAACCGACAAGTTCATGATTCATAAAAATTTCTTGTTCTTTACCAATTTTTCTGTGATCACGTTGTTTCATTTCTTCAAGCTCATCTAAATAAGCTTTTAATTCCTCTTCTGTAGAAAAACAAACACCATAAATACGTTGTAAAACTTTATTGTTAGAATCTCCTTTATAATAAGAACCACTAAACTTTAACAATTTAAAATGTTTACATTCCTTAACACTATCAACATGTGGCCCACGACAAAGATCCGTAAAATCACCTTGAGTATAACAAGAAATCATTTCATCTTCAGGCATATTTTCGATTAAATCAATTTTATACGGATCATTTTTAAACATTTCTAGAGCTTCTTCTCTAGAAATTTCATGACGAACAATTCTTTTGCCATCTTTGCTAATTTTTTTCATTTCTTTTTCAATTTTTTCAAGATCTTCTTCTTTTAAAGTAACATCTCCTAAATCCATATCATAATAAAACCCATCACTAATAACAGGTCCAACCCAAAATTTGGCATCTGGATATAAATGTTTCACAGCTTGTGCAAGCAAATGAGCACAACTATGATTTAAAACGCTTAATTTTTCATCTTCTTTAATATTAATCATATTTTTTTCCTCGTATAATCAATCTTATAGAAATTATTAATCTGTTTGATTGATTCTTTCTATTTATATTT
>CALVOC010000080.1 GCA_944350145.1 uncultured Bacilli bacterium | reverse complement strand
CATGATATTATCAAGTATATAAAATCTTACATTTTAGGTAATAATATGTGCGGACACTTAATATTTCCATTTGCAAATGAAATTCGATCATTCTTTTTTTCTTGTGAAATTTAAAAAATAATTTTATAATAATAATGGAAGGTGTATTATGAAACAAGAAAGAATTATTTATAGTGTATGGGGTAGTGGTGTAATTGTATTACTTGGAATGATTTTGTTGTTATTTCCTTTATTAAACATTTTAGATTTGACTTTTGTATATCGATTATTTTTAGGGGTTTTTAGTTTAATTTCTTTAATTCAATTTATTATTCAATATAAAGATAAAGAATGGTCTTCTTTTTTGATTTTCTTAGTTAGTATTCTTTTATTATGTTCAACTTTTATATGGAATTTAACAGAAACTCCTAGACTTTTTTCTTTAACATTATTAATTTGGATCCTTTTTGTTTCTTTAGCTAGAGCAAAAAGAGCAGATTTTTTCCATGATCGTAAGAGTAAGATTTGGTGTTTAGAAATGGGAATGTTGGTACTTTTCTTTTTAGCTGGAGTTTTAACTTGTGCTAATTTTGCTTTTCATAATGAAACAAGCATTTTATTAATGGGATATTTTACTTTTTTCTTTGGTGTTTTGGATTTTCAAGAAAATATGTTAATTTATTTGACGAGAGGAAAAATAAAATGAGAATAGTTAAAGATTTTAAAGAGTATCAAATTTTGGATATGGCTCATGGTGAAAAGCTTGAATGTTGGAATAAGGTTATTTTAATTCGTCCAGATCCACAGATTATTTGGCCAGATGAAACTTTTAAAGATCTTTGGAAAGATGCAGATGCTATTTATCATCGAAGTAAAAGCGGTGGAGGTGAATGGGAAGAAAGAAAAAAAGTAGCCAATCCTTTTTATGTGCATTATAAAGATTTAACTTTTTGTTTAAAATTAATGGGCTTTAAACATACTGGTTTGTTTCCTGAGCAAGCTACTAATTGGAATCTATTAAGAGAGACGATTCAAAAAGAAAATCGACCTTTAAAAGTTTTAAATCTTTTTGCTTATACTGGTGCTGCTTCTGTCGCGGCTTTATCTGCAGGAGCTAGTGTTGTTCATGTGGATTCTTCAAAAGGAATGGCTGATTGGGCTAAAGAAAATGTGAAAGTGAATCATTTAGAAGAAAAACCTATTCGTTTTATTGTTGATGATTGTTTAAAATTTGTTAAAAGAGAAATAAGAAGAGGAAATAAATATGATATTATTTTGATGGATCCTCCAAGTTTTGGAAGGGGAAGTAAAAAAGAAGTTTGGACTATTGAAGAAGATTTGTATGAGTTAGTCTCGGCTTGCCAAGAATTGATGAGTGATCGTTTTGTTTTATTTTTGATTAATTCTTATAGTACTGGTTTATCAAAGACTGTGTTAGAAAATCTTTTAAAGTTGACTATAAATAAAAAACAAGAAGGTAAGATTTCGAGTGATGAGATTGGATTGCCTATGAAAAACAGCTCTTTGGTTTTGCCTTGTGGTGTAACTGCAATGTGGCAAAGTAAGGAATCTTGATTTTTTGAATATAGGGTAGAAGGTGTGTGTTATGAATAAAAAAAATGTTAAGAAAATTGTCATTATTGTTCTTGTAGTTTTGATCGTTATTTTGTTGGTAGGAAAATTTATTTCGGCATCTAGCCTACACGGAGCGATGAACGATGCTTCTCGTAGTGCATTTCGAACTGAATTTATTACTTTTTTGAATGAGGTAGCATTACAGGCACGAGAAGATTTTGAAAAAGGCGAGATCCATCTTGAAAATGAATCACACTGTTATTCTATTGATGATCTAGATGCATATAATTTTAGAGACGAGTTCCATGGAAGTGCTTTAGTAGAATACCGTGATCATCGTTATATTGTAACAGGATGGCTTTATAATGATGATTATATGATTCATGGTGCTAAAGATGATTTATTAACAAGTGATGATGTTGTAAAACGAGGAGATGTTACTCATTTTGAAAATTGTGGCAGATAGAAAATTTTAGTAAGAAAAGAAATTTCTTGCTTTTTTTTCTTTTTTTTGATAGTGTATCGGGAAAAGGGGGAGAAGTTGTATGGATTTAAAAAAAGAAATTAATTATGCTAGGTTGTTAATGAATCGAACGGAAGTTGGGCAAAGTGTTTATCAAAATTTTGATAAAATGATGTATTTAGGTGGAGATAATTTTAGGGGGTTATTTTCAAATCTTGAAGTTTTAACAAGTAATGCACTTGTTGTTTCTAGTTCTGGTGATTTTGGTTTAGAAATGGCTTATCAAGGTTTTTCTAATATTACCTGCTTTGATATTAATCTTCTTTCTCGACATATGCTTTATGTAAAAATTGCTGCTGTGCAAGCTTTAAATTATCAAGAGTTTTGTCAATTGTTTCAAACTGCTTTAACTAAGGAATGGTTATACAAAATTTCTCCTTATTTACCTAATTCAACTTCTCTTTTTTTTGATAAATTATTTCAACTAAATTCTTCCTCTATATTGCCAAATTTGTTTACTCATAATTATTCTAAATATGCTGAATATTTTTTTCAGAAATGTCAACAAAATTTTTCGGTATATAATGAGCATGAATTTTATCAATTAAAAAGCTGTTTACACACAAAAAAATTCCAATTTTTACCTTTAGATATTTTTCAAAAAGAAAAAGTATTGGCATGTTTAGGAAAATATGATTTCATTTATTTCAGCAATATTTTGTTTTTTGCAAGTATACCGGTTGAAGATTTTATGAAGAATATTTTTCCTATTTTTTATCAAAGTTTACGAGATGGTGGAGTTTTAGTACTTAATTATTTTCATAGTTATGCAAATGAAGTTAAAGAAAAAAGAACTTATAAAAATCGTTTATATCAACAAAAAAATTTGCTACTATATGAACAAATTAAAAGATACTCTAATCAAGAAGTTGTTCTTTCTGGTTCTGGTTTTGGACATGGTACGGGTAGTAAAGATTTAGTTTTGGCTTTAAAAAAATAAAGAATCTTTTTGGGAGATTCTTTATTTGTTTGTAACAATTAGTTTCATAGCTGTTTTATTTTCGCCATTAATTGTAATGTCGTTAAAGGCGGGGATTACGATTAAATTATCGCCGCTTGGTGCTACAAAACCTCGGGCAATGGCTACTGCTTTTATTGCTTGATTTAAACTTCCAGCCCCGATTGTTTGAATTTCGACAGATTTTTGTTCGCGATAAATATTCGCGATGGCCCCAGCTACTTTACTAGGATTTGATTTTGATGAAACTTTTAATATTTCCATTGTTTTACCCTCCGATATTTAACTATATGCAAAAGCTAAAAAAATACTACTATTGTAAAAATAGTAGGAGACAAGCTAGAAATAATCCAAGATTTAAAACAACAAAAATTAAGGCGGCTCCATTAGCGTATCCTGCTTGTTTGGCTTTTTTTGTTTTTTCTAAAGTAAGAGATTGTTCTTTTTGTTCTTGTTTTCTTTCTTTTTCTTCTAAAACGGATAGAGTATTTTCTATATTAGAGTATCTTTTAATTCCTTCTTGTAAAGAAGAAGAGATTTCAGGAAGCATTTTTGCTGTTTCATAAAATCTTTGGTAAGTTGTTAAATTTTCTAGGGCATCTTCATTTAGGTAAGGAGCATATCGTTTTACCATTCGGATATAATTTTCATAGTCCTGGATTTCTTTTTCTTCTAAAGCAGTTTTAGGACTTTCTTTTTGAATGATTTCATAGTATTCTTCATTATCTAACATGATTAATCTCCTTTCCTAAATCTTCTAATGTTACATCTTTTTGTTCCGCTTTTAATAGTCCATAAATTTGTAAGACTTTTTCTGGATACATTGTATCATAACGATATTTATGTCCTAATTCATCAATAATCACTAAGAAAGGTTTTTCTTGATCTTTTTGAATAAAAACTTGACTTATTTTAGGATAAGTAGAAAGTTTTTGTTGCCTTTTCATTTTCATTTTTTCTGTTTGATGAGAAATACGAATAATCCAAAAAAGATCATAGGCAGATAGTTCTTGTGAGCCTAAACTTTCTCTTAAAAGAGCATTGTATAAAATATTTGGAAAATAAAAGTCATGGACATCTTCTTTTTCTACTTTATTATCTATTTTACAAATTAAATCGTCGCCTTCAATGAAAAGTTGGTCGATAAATTGAGGATTATACTTTTTCCATTCTTGTAAATAAAGTTGATTTTCATTTAAGATTTTCTCTTTCATAGGCTCACCCGTATTCTATAGGTTATTATATCATGAACAGATTTGAAAAAAAATATTATTTTTGCTTTTTTTTCCTTTTATTAATTGAAAAAGTAAATTGATATTTAGGATGTATTTATACAATTTAGTATGTCGCAACATTTAGTCAAGGACGAACGATAGTAAGTTCATCGAAGATCCTTGAC
>CALVOC010000079.1 GCA_944350145.1 uncultured Bacilli bacterium | reverse complement strand
ACAACAGAATTATTACTAGGAACTAGTATAAAGGCAAGCACCACAGAAACTTATACACTTACGGTTACTTATTTAAATACCGATGAAGATCAAACAGCAGATATGGATAAATCTTTTAGTGGAACTATTATAGGAGAGTTAGGAGAATGTGTAAGAACAGCAGCAGAAACTATTTTACTTAAAGGGGAAACAGACGAATTAAAGTTTGATAATACAGTAGATAACAATCTAAGATATGTTGGAGCAGATCCAAATAACTATGTGTCTTTCAATAATGAAATCTGGCGAATCATTGGAGCATTTAATAACATCGATGATGGGACAGGAACAAAAGAAACAAGATTAAAAATCATAAGAGATGAGCCAATAGGAAATTATAGTTGGGATTATGATGCAAGTGGTAACTATGATAATGATTGGAGTACATCTACATTAATGGACCTATTAAATAATGGAGCATATTATAATCGAACAACGGGAAGTTATTATAATAATAGTGCAACAGTAACGAGTGTTGATTTTAGTTCTAATGGATTAACAGAAGAAGCAAAAATTATGATTAGTAATACTAAATGGAACATAGGAGGACTATCTGGTTCTAGTAGCGATGAAAATTATTATCCGGCTGCGATTTCAAGTGCATGGTACACATATGAAAGAGGAACAACCGTATATAATGGAAGACCAACGGAATGGACTGGTAAAATAGGTCTTATATATCCTTCAGATTATGGATATGCAACAAGTGGAGGAAGTGGGACTGATAGAAATACCTGTTTAAATACAGAATTATATAATTGGAATAGTATAAGTGTAATTGATTGTAAAAATAATGATTGGTTATATGATAGTTCAAATACACGATGGACATTAACTCCAAATTCCAATAACTCGAACTACATGTTCACTGTGGACAGTTTTACCTGGGCTGCCAACAACAATCCTGTGAACATTAGCAATGCCGTATTCCCAGCTTTATATCTAAGCTCTAACGTTAAAATAACTGGAGGAGATGGTTCTGAAGGTAATCCATTTGAATTAAGTTTGTAGTAAATTAAAAGATGAAAATATATTTAGATTTTAATTTTATATATTTTCTTTTTATTACGGGGCATATGTATGCCTTTTTTGTTTGCTTGTTTCTTCACTTGATTTTTAGTATAATTAGTTTGTTGTTTAAGATTAAAATGTTAGGAAAGAAAGTGAAGTATGGATCCACAGAAAATAGGAAAATTTATTTGTTCTTTACGTAAGAAAAATGGTATGACCCAAAATGAATTGGCTTCAAAATTAATGGTTACTAGTCAAGCTGTTTCTAAATGGGAAAATGGAAGAGGAATACCGGATATTGAAATATTGAAACAAATTAGTGAGCTCTTTCATGTGGATTTAGAGACACTTTTAAATGGAGAAGAAAAGAAAAAACAAAATTTTTCTCTATATATAGGTTTTGGAATACTTCTTCTTTTCTTAGTTGTTTTTGTTTTAATTTTTCTTTTTTTTCCAAGAGATAATGGATTTGCTTTTTCTGATTTAGTTTCTTCAAATGAATCTTTTTCCATTAAAGGAGTCGCGGCTTATTCTAATGAACAAAGTTCTATTTTTATTTCCGATATTGTTTATTTAGATGAAGAAAATACTAATGAAGAATATGTTTCAATTGAATGTTTATTGTATGAAGAAGATGGAAATGTTGAACGAAAAATTGGAGAATCCGGAATATTAGAAAGTGATCGTGTACAAAGTTTAAATGAATTTTTAAAACAAATTGAATTTCATATTGATTCTTTTGAAATTAGTTGTGCTAATCTAAGTGAAAGTAATTTGTATTTGGCGATTCATGCTTTAAATCAAGAAGGTAAAACTGAAACTTATATTGTTCCAATTGAACTTACTAGTTGTTCTGTTCATTAAGTAAACGTAACGTTTAGTTAGATTAAACGGAACGTTTCTTTTTTTTTGAAAAAAAATTTTGTAGAATTTTTGTGGAGGGAAAATTTATGGAAAAAAAGAAAAAAATAATTGGGGTTAGTTTGTTATGTGTAATTATTTTACTTCTTTTATGTTATGTTGGACTTGATTTGGTTTCACAAAATAATACTTTAGTAGATCAAGTTGTCAGTTTGATGGATGGTCAAATTGCAAAGGAAAAAGATTTTCAAATAGATGGATATACTTTAGAGAATCCTAATGTAATTGTTAATCCTTATGGAAATTCGCCTTTAACTGCTCTTGTGATTTTTGAGACGGATAATGAAGAAGAAGTGGAAGTTACGATTAAAGGTAAAGATAAAAATAGTACCTTTACACATACTTTTGAAGCTACAAAGGAACATTATTTGCCTATTTATGGATTGTATGCTGACGAAGAAAATGAAGTTATTTTAGAGGTTGGTGATACAAAAAAAGTTTTGAAAATTAAAACCGATGCTTTACCTTCAAATATGGCTTTACCTACAAGTGTAAAAGCAGATAAAAGTAAGCTTGGAAATGATTTATATTTTTTTACACCATCAAGTTCTGGTTATACAGTTGCATATGATGTGAATGGTGATGTTCGTTGGTATTTAACCAATTATGCGTTGTGGAAAATTGATCGTTTAGAAAATGGTAATTTGCTTGTTAGTACCGAAAGACTTGTCAATTCTCCTTATTATATGACTGGTATGTATGAAATGACTTTGCTTGGAAAGATTGTTAAAGAATACAGTTTAGAAGGTGGATATCATCATGATTACTATGAAATGCCTAACGGAAATCTTTTAGTTGCTAGTGATAATTTTTCATCTGGTACTGTAGAAGATTATATTGTTGAGATTGATCGTGAAACTGGAAATGTTGTTAAAACTTTTGATTTGACGAAAATTTTAAATAAAGGTGATGGAAAAAACGAAAATTGGAGTCAATATGATTGGTTTCATAATAATTCTGTTTGGTATGATGAAAAAACGAATTCTGTAACTTTATCTGGAAGACACATGGATGCTGTTATTAATTTGGATTATGATAGTGGAGAACTTAATTGGATTATTGGAGATTCGACTAACTGGAGTGAAGAATATCAAAAATACTTTTTTACACCTGTTGGTGATGATTTTGAATGGCAATGGAGTCAACATGCGGCAATGATTACTCCAGAAGGTTATGTCTTTATTTTGGATAATGGTAATAATAAAAGTAAAATTGAAAGCGAATATGTTCCAGCTAGTAAAAGTTATACTCGAGGTGTTTTATATAAAATTGACACAGAAAATATGACTATTGAACAAATTTGGGAATATGGTAAAGAACGCGGAAGCTCTTTTTATAGTCCATATATTTCTGATGTAGATTATTTAGATAAGAATCATTATATTGTTCATTCTGGAGGAATTGTTTCGGTAGATGGAAAACCTTCTAATCAACCAGCTGGTTTAACGAGTGGAGATGTTTCACTTACTTCTGATACTGTTGAGCTTTTAAATGATCAAGTGATTTTTGAAATAAAGTTGCCTACAAATAATTATCGAGTTGAAAAAATGAGCCTTTATGGAAATGAAAATTTTTCTTTGGGTGGTCAAAGTAGAATTGGAAGTTTGGGAAAAACAAAAGTAGATCATGAAGGAATATCTTTTGGTATTTTGGCTAAAAATTATGATGAAATTAAAGAAAGTCATAAAATAGAACTAACTAAGGAATATGATCGTTTGGTTTTTTCAGGACAGTTTTTAAGAGAAACTGATGTCTCTGTTTTACTTTATAAAAATGGTGTAATGAAAGAATACGATGTTCCTATTAGTAAAAAACCTTATACAGCATTATGTGTGGATATCTTTACTGAAGAGGAAGATGAAAATGGCATCGTTGTTACAAAATATATTAATCAAGAAGGTTTAGATGGAAAATACTCGATTTATTTAAAAATTGATGATATACTATATGACACAGGAAGGTATGTGGAGTTTTAATGGATAGTAGAATTTTAAAAGGTTTTGGAATTTTTCTTATTGTATTTGTACTTATTGTTGGTGGAATGGTCTTTTTTGATAATTTAAATAAAGTTGAAGTTTTAAAAGAAGATCATATCTCAGATGTTACATTTGATGAAAACAAGAAAAATATATATATTTTCTGGGGAAATGGTTGTGCTCATTGTGAACACTTAAAAGAGTATCTTACTGAGAATGCTAAATCATGGAAAGATGATTATCAAATTTTTGCTTTTGAAACTTGGAAAGATGAAGAAAACGAAAAATTAATGAACGATGTTTTAGCTTTAATGAATAAAGAAAATGAAGGAACACCAACTGTTATTATTGGTGATGAAGTAATCGTTGGTTATGGCGAGGATATGAACTCTACTTTTGAGGCTGCTTTTCAAAGTGAAAAAGACAATGAGTATGATGTGATTAAAAAGTATCAAGAACAGTAGATTTAAAAAATTTGCTGTTTTTTTCTTGCATAATTTGACATTTTCTTTTTTTGTGGATTTACAAAACTTTTTTTTATGGTACAATCCTGAGTTTGACAGTTTTAGAAGGACAAAATCTCCCCAGCCCTTATTTTATAAGGGTTTGGAGAGATT
>CALVOC010000078.1 GCA_944350145.1 uncultured Bacilli bacterium | reverse complement strand
AAGGAATCAAAGAGGCTAAAGATGCTGGAAAACTTTTAGGACAAAAACACTATGTTTTTGATATCGCTTTTACTTCTTTATTGTGTCGAGCAAATAAAACTTTGGAATTTATTTTAGCTGAAATGAATTTGGATATTCCGGTTGTTAAAACATATAAGTTAAATGAGCGACATTATGGAGCTTTACAAGGGTTAAATAAAAAAGATACTGCCTTAAAATACGGTGAAGAACAAGTCCATATTTGGAGACGTAGTTATAATATTCGGCCTCCGTTACTTTCTTTAGATGATCCTAGAGCTCCAAAAAATGATCCTTTATATAAAGACATCGATGAAAAAGATTTGCCTTTAGGAGAGAGCTTAGAAGATACTGTTCATAGAGTGATTCCTTTTTATGAAAGTGAAATCGTCCCTTATTTAAAGAAGAATAAAAATGTTTTAATTGTGGCTCATGGCAATAGTTTACGAGCTTTAATAAAATATTTAGAAAATTTAAATGAAATAGAAATTGTCGATGTTGAAATTCCAACAGGTAAACCTTTATGTTATGAATTGGATGAAAATTTAAAAATTGTAAAAAAATATTATGTAGGTGGAGAGAATGACTGAGGTACGTGATCCAATAAAAAAAACAAGTATTTTAAGAAAAGAAAAAATTATTGAAAAAGGTTTTGAACTTTTATGTGAGAAAGGATTTCATAATGTAAGTTGTATAGATATTGCCCGTTATGCTGGTGTTTCTACTGGTTGTATCTATCAATATTTTAAAGATAAAAAATCGATATTTGTAGAAGGTGCTAAAATTTATTTAAAACATATTTGTTTTCCTTTATTGGAAGTTTTTGAAGAATATAAGGAAAAAGAGATTTCGGTAGAAAAATTTGTGTCTCTAGTACTAGATCGATCTATTGAAAAGCAGAATTTATCTCGTAATGCTCATCAAGAATTAATGAGTATGTGTTGCTTAGATGAAGAAATTCAAAATATTTTTAATCAGAATGAATTAGAAGTTACGAAAGAGATTGAAAATGTTTTGAAAAAGAAAAATTTGGCTTTAAAAAATAGTCGAGAAAGAATGCATTTGTTTATACATATCGTGGATGATTATAGTCATGAAATGATTTATCATAAACATCCGGAGTATGACTATTCGATTATGTATGAGGAAACTAAAAAGATTTTAATTTATTTACTTAGAGGAGATTTATGATGAAAAAAGAAAAAAGTACCGAAAAAAACATATTGGTTGCCTTTGTTTTAAATTTAACCTTTTCTTTGATTGAAATTGTCGGTGGATTATTTACCAATAGTGTAGCTATTTTATCGGATGCAATTCATGATTTTGGAGATGCGTTTAGTATTGGTGTTTCGTATTTTTTAGAAAGAAAAAGTAAAAAGAAGCCGGATGAGACTTATACCTATGGATACTTAAGATATTCTGTTTTAGGTGCTTTTATTACAACTATAGTTTTAACTATTGGATCTATAGTCGTTTTAACCGGTGCTGTGTTGAGAATTATTTATCCAGAGCCTTTGCATTATGAAGGGATGATTCTTTTATCAATACTTGGTATTGTTATTAATTTTCTTGCAGCATACAAAACAAGAGAAGGAGACTCTTTAAATCAAAAAGCAGTTAATCTTCATATGTTAGAGGATGTCTTAAATTGGGTGGTTGTTTTTGTGGGCTCGATTATTATGAAATTCACAGATATTACGTATATTGACTCAATTATGAGTATTGGTATTGCCCTTTTCTTATTAAAACAAGCTTTAGGAAATTTAAAAAATATTTTAGATATGTTTTTGGCTAAAGTTCCCAATACGATTCATATGGATGAAGTAAAAAAAGAAATTTTAGAAATACCTCAAGTAAAAGATGTTCATCATATCCATATATGGAGTATGGATGGAGTGCATAATTATGCTACAATGCATGTAGTTATTTCTGGAAAAAATGATGTTCAATTAAAAAAAAGAATTAAAGAAAAATTAAAAGAAATGGGAATTACACATTCGACTTTAGAAATGGAAAATCTTACAGAAGAATGTGTAGAAAGTGAGTGCGTGGTGAGTCCGGTAAAGATTTCACACCATCACCATCATCATGAGTAGAAGGGAGTATTATTATGAAAATTGTATTACAAGTAAAAGGAATGGTTTGCGAAGGCTGTGAAAACCGAGTATGTAATTCCTTAAAACAAATAAAAGGAGTAAAAGAGGTTATGGCTTCTTATAAAAGCGAAAAAGTTGAAGTTTTGGTTAAGAAAAAAGATTTGGTAGAAGAAATAAAAAAAAGAATTACTGCTTTAGGATTTCAAGTAGTTGGTGAATCTTATGAATAAAGTTACGTTACAAGTAAGTGGAATGACTTGTAGTGCTTGTTCTTTAGGGTTAGAAAGTTTTTTGAAAAAACAAGAATATATAAAAGAAGTAACTGTAAATTTAATTTTACAAACGGCAACAGTTACTTATGAAAATCCTTTAACGAAGAAAGATTTAGTACGTTTTGTTGAAGAAGCAGGTTTTACTTGTGAAAAAAGAAAAAATAAAACTTTATCTTGGAAAGTCTTTCTTATCTTTTTAGCATTAGGATTACTTTTAATGTATATCTCTATGGGTTCAATGTTTCATTTGCCTGTTCCAGAATTTTTAAATAAAGAGATTTCACCAATAAATTATGCTTGGTTTTTACTTTTAGGGACCATTCCATTCCTTTTTTATGGAATAGATATTTTAAAAAGTGGAATGAAAAATTTTCTTCATAGAACAAGCAATATGGATACTTTAATTACTTTTGGAGTATTCGTAAATTTTCTTTATAGTTTTTATGAATTTATTTTAGTAGTAAATGGAAATTTTGAAGAAGTTCATTCTTTGTATTTCGAATCATCCGCTTTTATTTTGCTTTTTGTAAAATTAGGAAGATTGATTGATCGAGAAAATAAAAATAAAGCTGTGGATGCGATTCAAAATTTGGTTACGATTACTCCAAAAAAGGGAACGATTTTTAAAGAGGATGAAGAAATACAGGTTTCTATTCATGAAATTCATGTTCATGATAGGGTTTTAGTTAAACCAGGTGAAGTATTTCCGGTAGACGGGGTTATTTTAGATGGAAAGACTCATGTAGATGAATCTTTACTTACTGGTGAGTCTTTGCCCGTTTTAAAAAGCGAAGGAGCTAACGTATTAGCCGGTAGTATTAATTATGAAGGATCTGTTACTTATGAAGCTTTAAAAGTTGGACGAGATTCGATGATTAGTCATATTACAAAGCTTGTTATGTCTTCTTTAGAAAAAAAGACTTCTATTGAAAAAATGGCAGATAAGATTAGTCGCTACTTTGTTCCTTTTATTTTTGGAAGTGCTTTTTTCGTTTTTCTTCTTCATTTTTTCCTACATGATTTTAATACCGCTATCAAATATTTTGTAACGACTTTAGTTGTTGCGTGTCCTTGTGCTCTTGGACTTGCAACACCGCTTGCCATGGTGGTTTCTGTCGGTACTTTATCTAAAAAAGGAATTTTGGTAAAAAATAGTGATGCCATTGAAAATTTAAGTAAAATAAAGAATGTTCTTTTAGATAAAACTGGTACTTTAACAACTGGTAAAATTTCAGTGGTACATGAACAATATAAAAATGAAAATGTTTTACTTTATTTGGCTAGTTTGGAAAAAAATTCTACCCATCCACTTGCGATGGCAATCACTAAAAAATATAAAGAGTTTGTTAAAGTGAAAGATTTTAAAAATCATCCTGGATTAGGGATTGAAGGGAAAATTGATTCGCAAATTTATTATGCTGGATCGGCTTCTTTTTTAGAAAAATTCTCTTTAAAAAATCCTTATCGAAAAGAAGAAAAAGAATATATTAAAAAAGGTTATATGATTGTATATTTATTTACCGAAACGGAAGTTTTAGGGTTGTTTGCTTTACGAGATGAAATAAAAAAAGACATGATTGAAATTCTTAAAGAATTGCAAAAAGAGTATCAAGTCTTTATGGTAACAGGTGATAATGAAGTGTCAGCCAAAGTGATTGCATCTGAACTTGGTATTTCAAATGTTTATGCAAATACTTCACCAGAAGAAAAAGAAAAAATTGCTTTAAAAAATGCTCCTTCTTTAATGATGGGAGATGGAATTAATGATGCTCCGGCATTAAAAGCTGCAACAGTTGGAGTAAGTGTTTATGGTGGATCTGATGTCAGTGCCGATTCATCTGACATTGTCTTTTTAAAAGAAGATCTTTCTTTGATACCTTATCTGTTTAAAGTAGGAAAGAAAACGATAAAAATTATTCGTGAAAATTTGTTTTGGGCTTTCTTTTACAATATTGTCATGATTCCGTTAGCTAGTGGATTTTTACCGATTACTTTAAATCCAATGATTGCTAGTTTGGCGATGACTTTTAGTAGTATAAGTGTTGCTTTAAATAGTTTACGATTAAAGAAAATATGAGAAGTTATTTTGTTTTTCAAAATAGCTTTTTTTTGAAGTCCTAAATTTTCAAACGAAGTGCAACAAGTAGACATATAAAATATGCACTTATTATCAAACTTAATGTTATTGT
>CALVOC010000077.1 GCA_944350145.1 uncultured Bacilli bacterium | reverse complement strand
CATTTTTTTCCTCCTTTTTCCCATTAAAAAATATGGTATGCAAATCTATAATTTACACACCATATTATACAAGGCCTACTAAAAATTCTTTAAAATCAATATTTCTTTCTATTATTTCATTTTCTAAAGTAATTTCTTTACCCTCTATGATTCCATTTTCTTTTTGAAATAATTCTAACGTATCTTTTGCATTTACAATAACAATCGCGGTTACTTCATTAGGATCCATTGTAAAATCTTGATAATTTCCTTCATAAAGATCTACATAGACATTAGCAAAAGCTCGATCTTTAAAAATACTGCCATCTGATTTAACACGATCCAATTTAAAAGGAACTACATTTACTAGTGTTGCATCATTAGCATCGATATTTAAACCAATTTCTTCTTTAATTTCTCTTTGAAATGCTTCTGTTACACTTTCTCCAGCACTTAAATGACCAGAAGCAGTTGTATATAACGTTCCACGATCTTTTCTTTTTTGAAAAAAGACATTCCCTTCTTTATCATATAACCAACAGTGAACGGTTTTATGCCACAACCCTTTTTCGTGTACGACATCTCTTTCTTCTGTTCCTATAAATTCTCCATTTTCATTGTAAATATCTAATTTTTCCATAATTTCCTCCTTATACTAAGGATAAGCATTTTTTCTTAAAAAATCAATCAATTTCACCTTTTTCTAACGAGTTTCACAAAAAAACACTGAATTATTCTTCAGTGTTTTCGTTATTTTCAGTATTTTCTGCCTCTTTTTCTGGTGCAGATACCTCGTCGCCACTTTCATCCATTAAAGTTTCTTCTAATACTTCACTTGCTTCATCATCCATAAACTGTTTTTGAAGTTCAAGTTCAATATCACTGTATTGACGAGCTCCTGTACCTGCTGGAATAAGTTTACCAATAATAACATTTTCTTTTAAACCACGTAAGTAGTCGACAGAACCTTTGATCGCGGCATCTGTAAGGACTCTTGTTGTCTCTTGGAATGATGCTGCAGATAAGAAAGAATCTGTTTGTAAAGAACTCTTAGTAATACCAAGCATAATAGGACGTCCTTTTGCTGGAACTTTTCCTGCCAAAATGACTGGTTTATTTGCTTCGGTGAATTCATGCATTGAAACACTTAAACCTTCAACAAGATCTGTATCTCCTGCATCAACAATTCTTACTTTATTAATCATTCTCTTAACAATGATTTCAACGTGTTTATCGTTAATATCTACACCTTGTAGTTTATATACCATTTGAATTTCTTTTAAGATATATTCTTGAGCTGTGATTGGGTCAGTTACGGCAAGTAATTCTTTTGGTGATATAACTCCTTCTGTTAATTTATCTCCAGCTTCTACAACATCGTTTTCATGAACTTTTAATTTCATGTTGTAGTTTGTAATGTGTTCTCTTGTTTCTACATCATTTTCTACAATGATACGATATTTACCATTTTCTTCTTTAATAGATGCAACTTTACCACTAATTTCAGCAATCGTCGCTTTTCCTTTTGGATTACGTGCTTCAAATAATTCTTCAACACGTGGAAGACCTTGAGTAATATCGTCGCCACCAGCGACACCACCTGAGTGGAATGTACGCATGGTAAGTTGGGTACCTGGTTCACCAATAGATTGAGCAGCCATAATACCTACTGCTTCACCGGTTTCAACTACATTTCCGGTTGCTAAGTTACGGCCATAACATTTTTGACAAACACCATTTTCTGTTTTACATGTTAAAATGCTACGGATTTCAACACTTTTAATTCCTGCTTCTGTAATTTTCTTAACGATATTTTCAGTAATTTGTTCTCCTTTATCAATAATGACTTCTTTTGTTGTTGGATTAATTACTTTTTGAGCCGTGAAACGACCTAAAATACGTTCAGCAAGAGGTTCTATAATGCTGCCATCTTTATCATTTACTAAATCGGTTACTTCTACTCCATGAATTGAACCACAGTCATGTTCTTTTACAATAATATCTTGAACAACTTCTACTAAACGACGAGTTAAGTATCCTGAGTCTGCTGTACGTAAAGCTGTATCGGCAGAACCTTTTCTTGAACCATGGCTTGATAAGAAGAATTCAGATACGGTTAAACCTTCTGAGAAGTTTGATGTAACTGGAATTTCAATTGTTGATCCATCTGGTTTAGCCATTAATCCACGCATACCAGCTAATTGAGCGAAGTTTGATAGAGATCCACGAGCTCCTGAATTCATCATCATGAACAATGGATTATCAAAATCGTCTTTCGCGATTGCTTTTAATTCGTCTTTAATTTTATCGTTTGCTTTTGTCCAAATATCAATTACTGTATTGTAACGTTCTTCTTCAGTAATCATACCACGTTTGAATTGTTTGTTTACTTTTTCAACCAATTCTTGAGATTCTTTAATTACTTCATTTTTTGTCTTAGAAGGTACAATATCGGCTGCAGAAACTGTGATACCTGCAATTGTAGAATATTTGAATCCTAAGTCTTTTAATTTATCCAAGAAAATACTTGTTTCTGTAGTGTGATAACGTTTAAAGACTTGAGCAATAATTTTTCCTAAATCGCCTTTAATAAATGGTTTTGTTAAAGGCATTGCTGCAATAGCTTCTTTAATATTTGTTCCCATAGGTAAGAAATATTTTGCTGGAGTAATTCCTTCAATATTTTCTTTTGTTGGTTCATTTACATAAGGATAGCTATCTGGCAAAATTTCATTGAAAATAATTTTTCCACAAGTTGTTACTAAGTATTGTTCTAATTGTTCTTCTGTAAATAATTTGTGTTTGAATGAACGAGCTGGAAGAGCAATTCTTGTATGAAGAGTGATCTCTTTTCTTTCATAAGCCATCAATACTTCATTTGGATCTTTATATACTTTTCCTTCGTGTTCTTCTCCAGCTTTTTCTTGTGTTAAATAACAGTTACCTAATACCATATCTTGAGATGGTGTAACAATTGGTTTTCCATCTTTTGGATTTAGTATGTTTTGAGCACCAAGCATTAAAATACGTGCTTCAGCTTGAGCTTCCTCTGAAAGAGGTACGTGAACTGCCATTTGGTCTCCATCGAAATCGGCATTAAAGCCTGTACATACAAGTGGATGCAAACGAATTGCTTTACCACCTACTAATTTTGGTTCAAAGGCTTGAATACCTAAACGGTGAAGAGTTGGAGCACGGTTAAGCATTACTGGATGTTCTGTAATAACATCTTCTACTACATCCCAAACGCAATCGTCTTTTGCATCAATAAGTTTTTTAGCTCCTTTAATATTATGAGCAAGTCCTCGTTCTACTAAACCGTGAATTACATGAGGTTTAAATAGTTCTAGAGCCATATCTTTTGGAATACCACATTGATACATTTTAAGATTTGGTCCAACAACGATAACACTACGTCCTGAATAGTCTACACGTTTACCAAGTAAGTTTTGACGGAAACGTCCTTGTTTTCCTTTTAACATGCTAGATAAACTCTTTAATGGACGATTTCCTGCTCCTTGAACACTTCTTCCACGACGTCCATTATCTAATAATGAGTCTACGGCTTCTTGAAGCATTCTTTTTTCGTTTTGAACGATAATTGTTGGAGCACCTAATTCAAGTAATTTTTTCAAACGATTGTTACGATTGATAATTCTTCTATATAAATCGTTTAAATCACTTGTTGCAAATCTTCCACCGTCAAGTTGAATCATCGGACGAAGATCTGGTGGAATAACTGGTAAAGCTTCTAGAATCATCCATTCTGGACGATTGCCACTTTCTTGGAAAGCTACAAGACAGTCTAGTCTTTTCACTAAACGAATTCTTTTTTGACCTGTAGCATTCTCTAACTCTTCTCTTAATTCTGCTACTTCTTTATCAATATCTACTTCTTTTAAAAGAGTTTGAATTGCTTCGGCACCCATTCCTACTTTAAAGCTGTTGCCATATTTTTCATAATAGGCACGATACTCTTTATCGGACAAGGTTTGTTTTTTCATTAAAGGTGCACTACCAGGATCTAAAACTACATAGCTTACAAAATATAATACTTCTTCTAGATCTCTTGGACTCATATCTAGTACAAGGCCCATTTTAGATGGAACACCTTTAAAAAACCAAATGTGAGAACAAGGAGAGGCTAATTCAATATGCCCCATCCTTTCACGACGTACTTTTGATTTAGTAACTTCTACACCGCATCGATCACATACGACATTTTTATAACGTAATCTTTTATATTTTCCACAGGAACATTCGTAATCTTTTGTAGGTCCGAAGATCTTTTCACAAAATAATCCATCACGTTCTGGTTTTAAAGTACGGTAATTTATTGTTTCAGGTTTTTTTACTTCTCCATAAGACCAAGAACGAATTTGCTCTGGACTTGCAAGTCCAATTTTAATTCCTTTAAAATTATTTACTTCAATCATAGATCTTCCCCCTCCTCGTCTTCATCTAAAGCGATATCTCCTGGAAATTCTAAATCATCTAAACTGTCGCCTTCAAATTCATCTTCTTCCTCTTCATAAGGTTCTTCTTCTGGTTCTTCTAAAGAGGCTTCTAAATCGTCATTTTTTAAATCTATTTCATCAATTTTAATAATATCTTCTTTTTCTTCTTCAGCTTCAATATCTTTTAAGTCTAATACTTCATCTTTATTGTTAATAATTTGAACATTTAAGCCTAAAGCTTGGAATTCTTTAATCAATACTCTAAATGATTCTGGAACACCAGCTTGGTTCACTGTCTTTCCTTTTACTAAAGCCTCATATACTTTGACACGTCCAATTACATCATCTGATTTAATTGTTAGG
>CALVOC010000076.1 GCA_944350145.1 uncultured Bacilli bacterium | reverse complement strand
AGAATTTAACGAAGACAAAAATATAAGAAAAAATAGATAAAGAAAAGTAATAAGGAAGTGACTAAAATGAACAAAAATCAAGATAAAGTGTTTAATAAAACGAGTATCAACTGGTTTCCAGGACATATGGCCAAGACTAGAAGATTGATTGCGGAAAAGTATACGACAATAGATATTGTTTATGAATTAGTAGATGCAAGAATTCCTTTTTCATCTAAAATAAAGGACATCTATAATATTATAGGAAATAAGCCTAAAATTTTAATTATGACTAAAAAAGATTTATGTGATCTTAAAGTTACGAAAGAATGGGTAAAATATTATGAAAATTTAGGTAGTCATGTTTTATTAGTGGATCTAAATAATACTCAAGATTATGAAAGAATTATTAGTTT
The DNA here is from genome assembly GCA_944350145.1 of uncultured Bacilli bacterium. GTDB lineage: Bacteria > Bacillota_I > Bacilli_A > RF39 > UBA660 > Ventrenecus. The sequence goes on along the minus strand of CALVOC010000076.1, from coordinate 4,421 downwards.
GACTCATGAAATAATGGCAGATGTTCAAGCAAAAAGAAAAGATAAAGGATTAAAAGAGAAGGAAATTCGAGCTTTAGTTATCGGAATACCTAATGTTGGGAAAAGTACTTTAATTAATCGTTTATGTAAAAGAAAAGTTGCTAATGTTGGAAATAATCCCGGTGTAACTAAAGATATTACTTGGTTAAAAACAAACAGTGATATTCTTCTTTTAGATACACCAGGTATTTTGTGGCCAAGGTTGGATCAAGGGACTGTTGCTTTAAATTTAGCTGCGTTTACTGCTTTAAAACAAGAGATTTTACCAATCGATGAAGTAGCGGTTTATATTTTGAATCAACTTTCTACCTATTATCCTGCTATTTTAGAAGAACGTTATGGTATAAAAAAGGTAACCGATGTTTTAGATGCTTATGAGGTTATAGCTAAAAAAATTGGAGTAATTAAAAATGGTGAAGTGGATTATGATCGAGTTTCTTTAAAAATTATTAATGATATTAAAACGGAAAGTATAAAAGGAATTACATTTGATCGGAAATGAAAAAAGTAGAAGAAATAGATCTTTTAAAATATGAAAAAGAACTTTATCAAATGGGATATAAATTCATTTGCGGAACCGATGAAGCAGGAAGAGGACCTTTAGTTGGACCTGTCGTGGCTGCCGCGGTCATTTTACCGATGAATTATCATTTAGAAGGATTAACGGATTCTAAAAAATTGTCTGAGAAGAAACGTGAAGCATTTTATCCAATTATTCAAAGAGATGCGGTTGCTTATGGAATAGGCATTGTCGATGCAAAAACTATTGATGAAATAAATATTTATGAAGCAAGTCGTTTAGCTATGCAAAAGGCCATTTTAGATATGAAACAAAAACCTGATTATGTTTTAACTGATGCAATGCCGTTTCCGGATTATAGCATTCCAGTAAAACCTATTGTTCATGGTGATGCTTTATCTTTAAGTATCGCTGCTGCTAGTGTTTTAGCAAAAGTAACAAGGGATCATATTTTGTGCGAATTGGATCAAAAATATCCTCAGTATGAATTTAAAAATCATAAAGGATATCCTACTAAGAGGCATTTAGAATTATTAAAAAAATTTGGACCAATGGAAGAATATCGATTTACATATAAGCCAGTTCGTGATTTAATAAGTAAAGGTGATAAAAATGAAGAAGTACATTCCTAAAAAATATTTTATAGAAATTTTTATAACGACTATTTTTTTGTTTGCAATCGAGTTATCTTTTCGAGCTGTAGAAGGATTTGCTATTTTTGATTGGGCAACATTTCGAATTTTTCTTTCTTCTTTTTTCTTGTCTGTTTTTTTGGTTTTTTTGACTTCGTTTGCTAAAAAGGAAAAAACGAGAAAGATTTGGAATTTGATCTTTTTGTTTGTCGCTACTGTTTATGCTTGGATTCAGGCTGGTTTTGGTAATTTTTTAGGTGTTTATATTTCTCTTGGAACAAGTAATCAAGCTGGTGCAGTTGTTTCTTATATTAAAGAATTTTTAGTGAGCTATAAAGTAGAATATTATTTTATTTTTGTCCCTTTTCTTCTTTATATTTTGTACAGTTTTTTGCCAAAGAAAAAAGATGTTTTTTGTTTTGATGAGAAAGTAGGAATAAAAGCACGAATAACAAGTGTTTTTATATTGGTATTTATTGGAGGCCTATATTTTTCTACTTTATATATTCCATTTATGCAAAATCCAATTCAATTAGTAGAAAATAAGGACGTTTTCTTTTCGCCAACGAATTCTTCTGTTGCAATTAATCAATTTGGAACTACAGTATATGGGTTATTGGATGTCAAACAACAATTTTTTCCAGTTCATGTGATTGATGAAAAATTTGAAAAGCCTACTGATGATGAAAACAATACTCGCGTTTTTGACGATACTTTGTGGGAAGAAGTTATGAGTAAAGAGACAGATCCTACCTATAAAACTCTTGATGAATATTTTTTATCTAGAACGATTAGTCAGCCAAATGAGTATACTGGGTATTTTGAGGGTATGAATGTTATTGTGATTATGATGGAGTCTGTGAATAATATTATTTTGCATGAAGAATATTATCCTAATTTTGCAAAGATTTTGAAAAATGCTTGGTATTGGGAAAATAATTATAGTCCAAGAAATGCTTGTGCAACGGGTGATAATGAATTTAGTGGAATGACTTCTTTATATGCTTTAAATTATGCTTGTACCGCTAATGTTTATCCAAATAATGAATATTTTACTTCGATTTTTAACCAATTTAAAAATAAAGGCTATACGGCAACAAGTTATCATGATTTAGATTCCGCTTATTATGCTCGCGATGTCTTTCATATCGCGATGGGTAGTGAGAGATATTATGATGGAAATAGTTTAGGAATTTCTTTTGATTCATCTAATTATTTAGAATGGCCAAGCGATGTGGAACTTATGGAAAAAGCTTCGGCAATTTTTACTCAAAACACTCTTTTTATGGCTTGGATTACGACTGTTACTCCACATCAACCTTATGACGGTTCGAGTGTTTATGGAGATAAATATTTAAGTTTATTTGAGGATACAGATTATTCCATGCCTTTAAAAAGATATATGTCAAAATTAAAGGTAACAGATGATGCTTTGGGGGTATTACTTGATGAATTGGATCAAAAAGGTGTTTTAGATAATACAGTGATTGTTTTATATGGAGATCACTATCCTTATGGATTGGTTGACAGCGATGTTGCTGCTGCGGTATCATATGATGTAAATGATTTTTATGAGATCGAACGAACTCCTTTTGTGATTTATAATAAAAATTTGGAACCACAAGTTTTTTCAGAGAAAACCTCTTACATGAACATCTTGCCAACTTTAGCTAATTTGTTTAATTTAGATTATGATCCACGTTTTTATTTAGGCGAAGATTTATTTAGTTCAGATTTTTCTAATCGAGTTGTCTTTGCAGATGGATCTTGGGAAGATGGGGTAGCTCGTTATGATGCTCGTAGTAGTACAGTTACTTACTTTGGAAGTCAGGAATATAGTACTAGTGAATTGCAAAAGATAAATCGCGAAATAAATTTAAAAAAACAAATGAGTAAGTTGGCTATTACTTCAGATTATTTTGCAGATCTCGAAAAGAAAATCAATGAATTAAAAGAAACGGAGAGTGCATATGAGTAAACTAATGATTGTTGAGTCCCCACATAAAAGTAAAACCATTGCTGGATTTTTGGGTAAAGACTATAAAGTTGTTTCCAGTAAAGGTCATATTATGGATCTAGCAACGACTGGAAAGTTTGGGTTAGGAGTGGATGTTTTAAATGATTTTACTCCTAATTATGTTCCTATTTCTGGGAAGAAGAAATTAATTACAGAGTTAAAAAAGGATGTAAAGAATGCCGATTTTGTTTATTTGGCTACTGACCCGGATCGTGAGGGAGAAGCTATTTCTTGGCATTTAAAGGAAGCTTTAGGTGTAAAAGAAGATAATTATGAACGTGTAACTTTTAATGAAATTACTAAAAGTGTCGTGGAGAATGCGTTGAAAAATCCACGGAAAATTGATGAGAATTTAGTGAAAAGTCAAGAAACAAGAAGAATATTGGATCGGATTATTGGCTTTCGTTTAAGCAAATTAATGCAAAGTAAAACGGGAGGAAAAAGTGCTGGTCGTGTTCAAAGTGTCGCTTTGAAATTAATTGTTGACCGAGAAAGAGCCATTCAAGCTTTTGTTCCTAAAGAATATTGGACTATTACCGCGGATTTTAAAAGTTTTACTGCAGATTTAGAAAAATATCAAGGTAAGAAAGTTGAAATTACTGGTGAAAGACAAGCAGATGATATATTAAATGCTTTATCCAATGCTTTTACAATTGTTAAAGTAGATTCAAAAAAAACTACTAGAAATTCTAAGCCTGTTTTTAAAACAACGACTTTACAACAAATGGCTTCTAATAAATTAGGCTATCCTTCTTCTAAAACGATGCGTATTGCTCAAAAGTTGTATGAAGGTGTGGATTTAGGAAGTGAAAGTGTTGGTTTAATTACTTATATGCGTACGGATTCTGAAAGAGTTAGTCCAGAGTTTGTTGCTGAAACTAAGGAATATATTACTAAGAAATATGGAAAAGAATATGTGGGAAGTGTTAAAGTTCCTAAAAAGAAAGAAAATATTCAAGATGCACATGAAGGAATTCGTCCGACAAGTATTTCAAGAACCCCCGAATCTATTAAAGAATATTTGACTCATGAAGAATATAAGCTTTATGAACTCATTTATTATCGTGCTCTTGCGTCTATCATGGCAGGTGCTGGATTATTAAATACAACTGCTTTATTAGAAAATAATGGATATGAATTTAAAGCAACAGGTTCTGTTTTGCAATTTGATGGATATTTGAAAGTATATAGTCGTTTTGAAGATCAAAAAGAT
>CALVOC010000075.1 GCA_944350145.1 uncultured Bacilli bacterium | reverse complement strand
TCGTCCTTGACTAAATGTTGCGACATACTAAATTGTATAAATACATCTTAAATATCAATTTACTTTTTCAATTAATAAAGTAAAATATGTGTTTTTGCACTTCTTTTTTTTCTTTTAAGAACATGATATACTAATATATGAAAAGAGGTATTTTATGGAAGTGTTTAGACCAGATGTATATCAAAAAAGTATTTATGATATTGATTATATGAAGTTAAAAAATAATGGCATAAGATGTCTTTTGTTTGATTTAGATAATACTTTAGCTCCAATAGATATTACAGTTCCAGATAAAAAGTTGCAAGATTTTTTTCATTATTTAGAAGAAATTGGTTTAAAAGCAATTATTCTTTCTAATGCTTCTAAGAAAAGAGTAACGCCTTTTAAAGAAAAGTGTAATGTCGATAGTTCTTATCATAGTCATAAACCTTTCAAAAAGAAATACAAAAGAATTTTAGAGATTTATCATTTTAAAGATACAGAAGTCGCGTGTGTTGGGGATCAACTTCTTACCGACATTTTTGGAGCAAATCGTTTAGGATTTACTAGCATTTTGGTGAATCCTATAAGTAAGAATGATCATTTGCCAACGAAAATAAATCGTTTTTTGGAAAATCGTATTTATCATTCTTTAAAAAGAAAAGGTTTATTTGAACGGGGGATTTATTATGAGTAAAAAATGTGTTGGATGTGGAGCTGTTTTACAAACAGAAAATAGAGAAAAACCTGGGTATACAAAATCTTTTGATATGGATTACTGTATGCGTTGTTTTCGTTTAAAACATTATCATGAAAAAAATGATGTTTCCATTATGATTGATCCGGATAAAATTATTAAAACGGTAAATGAAGATCATGGATTCGTTTTTTTCTTTTTGGATATTTTAAATATTTATGAAGAAAATTTGGCTTATTTTCGCAGGATTACTCAACCTAAAATTTTAGTTATTAGCAAGATTGATGTGATTCCTAAAAATATTTCTTTAAAAAATATCGAAAATTGGTTAAGAAAGCATTTTAAAATTCTAGAACCTATTTTATTTGTTCAAGGAAAGAAAACAAGTGCTAAAAAAATTAGGAATTTGATTGAAGAAAATGAAGCCAAAAAGTTTTATTTTTTAGGAATTACTAATGCTGGTAAGAGTACACTTTTAAATTTATTAGTTGAAGAATATTCTTTAAATAAAAAACCCGTATTGGTAAGTGAAATTCCGAATACCACTTTAGATTTTATTCAAATATCTCTTCCTAATCAAAAAGAAATAATCGATTCAGCAGGTTTTGCTTACTCATATGTTTTTGATGTGATGGATTGGCTTAAAAAAGCTATAATAAAAAAGCCGATTAAGCCTCGAACTTTCTATTTGAAGGAAGGAACGAATCTTGTCATGGAAGAACAAATTATCTTACATTTAAATTCTTTAAATAGTATAACTTTTTATGGCAGTGAAAATTTGAAATTAAAAAAGAATTATCAAAAGCAAGATCTTCCTTCTTTAACGTTTAAAGTACCGGCTTCTTCGAATATTTATTTGAAGGGTTTGGGCTTCTTTTATCTTAAAAATGCAGATCAAGTAACTATAAGTGGTGTAGGAAAAGCAAATATTGCTATTGAACCATCTTTTTTAGGAGGAAGATTTTATGACGAAGATTAGAGTTATGGATGAGACTCTGGCTAATAAGATCGCAGCAGGAGAAGTTGTTGAAAAGTGCAGTAGTGTGGTTAAAGAATTGTGCGAAAATAGTATTGATGCTGGAGCAAAAGTGATTCTGATTCATTTAGAAGAAGGTGGAAAGAAGCTCATTGAAGTAAGTGATGATGGCTGTGGAATGGGTAGAGAAGATGCTGTTTTGGCTTTTCAAAGACACGCGACAAGTAAAATTTATAAAGATGACGATTTGTTTTTTATCGATACTTTAGGGTTTCGAGGCGAAGCTTTACCTTCTATAGCCAGTGTTTCTAAAGCAGAATTAAAAACCAGTGATGGGGTGATTGGTACACATATTATTATTGAAGGTGGTAAGAAAGTTTTGACGGAAGATGGGGATGTGCGAAAGGGAACTTCTATTAAAATTACGAATTTGTTTTATAATACACCAGCTCGTTTGAAATATTTAAGAAGTGAACAATCTGAGCTTGCCAGTTGTGTTTCTTTTGTCGAAAGGCTCGCTCTTTCTCATCCAGAGATTTCATTTACTTTGAATCATGATCATCATGTTGTCGTGAAAACTTCTGGAAGTGGAAATTTATTAAAAACGATTCATGAAATTTATGGTTTGCAAGTTTCATCAAAAATGATTGAAATTAAAGCAAGCAATGATGACTTTGATCTTTATGGATATGTTTGTAAGCCTGAAATTTTAAAAAGTAATAGAAATCATATGATTGTCATGGTAAATGATCGAATTGTTAAAAATTATGAAATTAATAAAGCGATTAATGATGCTTATTATACTTATAAACCTGATATTAAATTTCCTATCGTGGTTTTAAAAATCAATACGGATCCTACTTTGATTGATGTTAATATTCATCCGACTAAGCAAGATATTAAATTATCAAAAATGGATGTTTTATATGAATTGATTGTCAAAACAATTAAAGATGCTTTATATAAAACTCTGTTAGTTCCGGATGCTCTTTTAAGAACACCAGAGGTTTCTAGTAGTCCTAAAGAGGTTATTGAAAATATTGTTAAGGAACAAGAAGAAGCCTATACTCCAACTTCTGTTCAAACAGAATTTAATTTAAAAGAAGAGCCAAAAGAAGATATTGTCATTGAAAATCCAGAAATGAAAGAATTGGTTTTGTATCCGGTCGGTCTTGCACATGGAACTTATATTATTGCTGAAAATGAAAGTGGAATTTATATTATTGATCAACATGCCGCTCAAGAAAGAGTGAATTATGAAAGAAATATGAAAGCTTTACAGGCTAAAGAGGTTCATACTACGAATCTTTTGTTTCCGATTACTATTGAATTATCGGGAAGTGAGTTTTTAAAAGTGAAAAATGAAGAGGAGCATTTAAAAGAATTAGGATTTGATATTGAAGAGTTTGGAATGAATACATTTGTAATTAAAGGACATCCTACTTGGCTTAGGGAAGGCTATGAAGAAGAAAGTATAAGAAGAATTATTGATTTAATCGTAAGTGGAATTTCTAAAGTAGATCCAGTTAAGTTTAATGAATCTATCGCGATTACTTTGGCTTGTAAAATGAGTATCAAAGCAAATATGCATATTTCTCATGAGGCTCAAGAAGAACTTTTAAAAGAATTGTGTGCTTGTGATAATCCTTATAATTGTCCTCATGGAAGACCTACTATTATTAAATTTAGTAATTATGATTTAGAAAGAATGTTTAAAAGGGTTATGAATTAATTGCTTTTTCTAGTAGGAAAATGTTATACTTTTAGTAGAATAGAAAAGAGGATAAGAAAATGAAGAAAAGTGTTATATTTTTAGGAATTCTATTAGCTTTCTTTGGTGTTCTGGGGGGGGGGGTATGCTGAGTAAAACCATTCCAGAATTAGAGCAAGAAGAAAATTTAGAACTTGCAATTTATGTTGATGATGAAAGACAAAGTACGATTCCAGAAAAAGAGAATGCCGACAATTATGTTTTTGATAAAGCAACTTGTTTTGTAAATGGCAAGGAAGATGCAAGTGTAACCGTATCTTGGGATAGCGAAGCTTGGGCACCAATTGTAAAAGGTTTAACTACTTATAAGACTCGTTGTGATTTATATTTTAAAGAAGCTTCATTTAATGATATGATCTTAGCTTGCAACAAAAATAGTACTGCTTCAGAATGCTTTTTAGAAAATGCCAATTTAAATGTTACAGACCTTGCTTACGATGAAACGGCTGACAATAATTTAAGATATGTTGGTACGGATCCTAATAATTACGTCTCATTTAATAATGAACTTTGGAGAATTGTTGGAGTCATGAATAATGTAGATAATGGTTCAGGAACAAAAGAATCCCGAATAAAGTTGGTTCGAAATGAATCTATAGGAAATTATAGTTATGATACTGGTAGAATGAGCTTTAGTTCTAATTATGGTGAATCAGATATAATGACTACTTTAAATGAAGGACCTTATTGGAATAGAGTAAGCGGCACTTGTTTAGAACAAGTTAATTCTGTGAGTCTTCCTCATTCTATTACTTGTGATTTTAGTGGTACGGGTCTTATGGAAAATTCAAAAAGTTTTATTGAAGATGCAATTTGGAATTTAGGTCCAGTAACATCTGGGACTTTAAAAAGCAAAGTTTATGCCATGGAAAGATCAAGCGATTCTTCTACTTGGACAGGAAAAGTTGGCCTTTTGAGTGCAAGTGATGTGTTATTTGCTATAGATCCGAGTGTTGATGAATGTCAGGAATTTGAAATTCCGGTTGACACTAAAAATACGTGTGGCGGAAAAAGTTATTTTCACAGTGGAATGGGCGGGTATTCTCTTATTATGTCGAGCGATACTAATACATATGTACTGGATAGCTTAGTTTGGCCGGGTGGCAGTCCGGTTTGGGCTTCACTTCAAATTACTCCTACTGTGTACTTAAAAAGTAGTGTTCGAATTACTTCAGGAACTGGAAGTGTTGATGATCCATATATATTAAGTTTATAAAAGATTTTGTTTTATATTAGAATAAAGAAATGAGGATAAGAAAATGAAGAAAGGTGTTATATTCTTAGGAATTCTTCTTACAAGCATGATAACTCTTGGGGGGGGGGTATCTTGCTAGAAGAGTTATTCCAGAATTAAAGCAAGATGAAAATTTAGAACTTGCAATTTATGTAAAAGATGAAAGACAAAGCACGATTCCAGAAAAAGAGAATGCCGATAATTATGTTTTTGATAAAGCAACT
>CALVOC010000074.1 GCA_944350145.1 uncultured Bacilli bacterium | reverse complement strand
TTATGACTTTCTGTATTTTTTTTAACTTATCCACTTTTTGTTTTGACTATGCATCAAATTTTACGAAAACTCAAACAAATTCATAATAATTTCTTTTAAATATATTTTTAGACTTGCGTTAAAATCCTGGTGCCATGTAAACAAAAGCCATCATAAGAAACAATTTTTACAGTAACTAAAGTATTATTTGGAATATTTTCATTTATTTTTACTTTTAAATAATTAGAAGTCGTTCCAATACTTTCTTCTCCACTTTTTTCTATAAGAACTTCTAATTCTTGATTTAAAAACTTTTCGGCATACTTCTTTTCAAGTCCTTTAGATAAAGCAGTAAGTTCTTTACTTCGATGATGTTTTTCTTCACTAGAAACTTGATTTGGCATCAAACTAGCCGCGGTTTTTTCTCGAACAGAATATGGAAAAACATGAATTTTACTAAAATCTAACATAGAAGCAATTTTTAAAGTTTTTAAAAACATTTCTCGAGTCTCACCAGGAAATCCTACTATAATATCCGTGGTTATTGAAATATTTGGCCGAATCAAACGAATTTGTTCAAGATTTTTTTTATATTCATCTATAGTATACTTACGACTCATCTTTTTTAAAATTTCATCAGAACCAGCCTGTAAAGGAATATGAAGATGATCACATATTTTAGGATTTTCTTTTAACTCTTTCATAAATTTCTCTTTTAATTCAGTAATTTCAATAGAAGAAATTCGAATTCTTTTTAAACCTTCAAATTTACTCACTTCATGAATTAAATCCGTTAAATCTTTACCATTAGAGCTTTTATAAGATCCAGTATGTATCCCTGTAAAAACAATTTCTTGATGTCCATTTTTTACAAGTGTTTCCACTTCTTTTAACACGGTATCAAAATCTTTATGACGAATAGAACCCCGTACATAAGGAATCACACAATAACTGCAAAAATTATCACATCCATCTTCAATCTTAACAAAAGCTCTAGTATGAGTAGTAAATTTTTCGATTTGCATGTCTTCAAAAGAAAGAGCTCTTGTATTTGCAAAAAATTGATAATTTTCATGACTTTTAAAATAATCTTCCAACAACTTTACAATTTCACTTTTTTTATTATTTCCAAGCAAAATCTGTGGATCTACTTCTTCATAAGCCTGGTGATTATTTTCAGAAGAACAACCACATATAACTAAAAGAGAATCGGGATTTTCTCTTCGATAATGTCTTGCAAGTTTTTTAGATTTTTGATCGGCCACATTAGTAACACTACAAGTATTTAAAATAACAATATCCGGATTTTCTTCATCATAAACATACCTAGCTTTTAAAAGCTTCTCTTTCATCATTTCCGATTCATAAGCATTCACTTTACAACCTAAAGTAACAATTTGAAATTTCATTTTCTTTCACCCCACAAAAAAAGTTACATCTATTTTAACACGTAACTTTTAGTTTAACAATTCATTTAATTCTTTTAAAGCTTTTAAAAAAGCTTCTTCTTTTTCATAAGAAAACAATTTAGAAGTAGATTGAATAGGCTCAATTTCAATTTTTGGCTCTTTCTGAGTCAGCTTTAAATCTTGTAAAATTGTTTCTTTTCTTTTAGGAAGTTCCATATTCATTTGAATCCGTTTTACAGGAATAACATTATCAACCATCTCTTCTTTATCATATTGAATAGTTTTATTGTTTACATCTCGAATAAGTTCATCATAACTTATAATAGCCTTTTGCTCCTGTTCCTCTTCATATGCCGTCATATCAATTAAAGGCTTTGGATTTTCATCAATAGTACTTACAATATCCTGTAAATTTAATTCTTCATTTAAAAGATTTGGCTCTTTCATCTCTTTTTTCACTTCCTCAACACCTTTTTCTTCTATAGAATCATGCTCATTTTTCATCACATATATTAAAGAAACAATTAAAATAATCAATGTTACAACCGCGATATATAAAATATAATCTACGATACCAAAACTAGCAAAGACGTGGATTATGTCATTTACTAAATGTGTCATTTTCCTCACCTGTTATTAGTTTACCAAAAAAAGGAAAAATTAGTCAACCAAATCGAAAACTTTACAATCTTATATACGCATAATTTACAAATCAATATACATTTAATAGACGATCAATGTATAAAATCACAAGATTGCCGCATTTTAAAAAATAGAAAGGTGATGAAAAATGGAAAATATAGAAAAAGACGAAAGAAATATTTTAGATGAATTAAATAAGGGAGCTTCTATGGGACAAGATGCCATTCATTTTATTTTAGAAAAAGTAGAAGATGAAGCACTTAAAAAAGAACTAGAAAAACAATATCAAGATTATAAAGGAATCTCAAAAAAGATTCATCAAATCTATCCGAATTACAGTGAAAAAGAACCTCATGAAACAAACATAGTAAATAAAGCTCTCACTTGGTATGGGATCGAAATGAAAACACTTATGGATGCAAGCACATCTAAAATCACGGAATTATTACTTCAAGGAACAAATATGGGAATTATCGAAGGTAGAAAACTTCTAAACCATAAAAGTCCAGATCCAAAAGTATATGATTTGATTAAAGAATACGTTGCCATGCAAGAAGAATCTGTAGAAAATTTAAAAAAATTTTTATAAAAAATGAAGTACAAAAAATGTACTTCTTTTTTATAAAAGCCGATACGGATCTTCTGCTGTTCCAGATCCAGTAACTTCTGTTTTTCGATTTAAAGTAAGGACTGGTCTTAAAAACAACTGTGAAGTTTCATTGACATCGCCAATTAAAGAGCCATTAGCCCCAACAGTCATATAAGACATAGTATTATTTTCTTTTTTATTTGGAGTCATCGTCCACCATGAAGCTTGAAGCCCATCGACATATAAATAATAGCTATTATTATCAGAAGCACTCGCTCCTGCCATTACAGCTTCGTCCGCGGAAAGTAAAGCAATTTTGGATGAAACATTTAATCCACCACAGGTATTAGTTGGCAAATAATCGGTAAACAAACGAATATTAGACAAATAGGTAATTTCACCAGTTTCTGTAGTTGAAACACTATTATCGAAGCAATAATAAGTGCTGGCAATATTCTCGTCATACTCAGCTAAATAAGTAGAATACCAAGTATTTAAATTTTGATAAGCAGTACTGGTTAAAAAATCATTATTTCCAGCTTGTTCAGAATCATTCATCGCGATTAAAGATTCAGTTGTATTATTTAAAATAAGTTTTACGGAATTATCTTCATTAATTTTAACAATTCTCCATAATTGATTAGCAAAAGAAACATAGTTATTTTGTACATTACCACGAAAATAATAAATATTTCCTAGTTCAGTACTTTGTCTTATTAAACCTTCATTATCAGTAGCTGAAGCACTAAAAGGAGTTGTAGTACTTTCTTTAATATCGTTATCAAGTAAAATAGTATTAGCAAAAGAATTTTCGACGACTTCAGGTTTTATTTCTAACTCAAAAGAAAACGAATTTGCATCTGGATTTATTATCTCCAAAGTATATCGATGAGTAATTCCAGGAGAAATTGCAACACGAGAAGAAATTGCATTTTGTTCCAAATTTCCAATAGCTTCAGAAATACTTGGATTATCCGAAGATAAACGGTAAGTTACCCCACTTAAAGAGCCTTGTACATTTTTAATATCAATATTGTAGTACAAAGTTTCACTTAATTGATTGGTTATCGAAAAAGAAACTTGTTCATTTCTTTTACTTACAACAATATCCGTTCCATTTAAATAATTTATAGATAAGCCATCAGCAACTCGAATAAAGGCACTTAAATCCTTATTTTCCGTTTGATACACTTGATAATGTACCTCTACTCCAGTTAAAAGTAAAATAAATATTCCTAGTACAATCAATGTTCCTTTATATATATTTCTCATCCTAATCAATCCTTTTATTACTTATAGTATACGTAAAGATAAAAAAGATGTCAATTTATGACACCTTTGAAACAAAGAAATTTCCTTAAATTTTACATTTGCTTTATACATTTAGTTTTCTTTTTCCAAAACGAGACTTTTCTTTTCTAAAAATTTAACAATTTATACCAAATTTAAAAATCTGTAATGTATAAAATTCCAATTTAAAATTTTGAATAGAAAGAATTAAAAAAATCGATTCTTTTTTATATAAAAATCCTAAAAATTTACAATTTGATCTTCCATTTCTCTTTTGATATAAACAAGTTTGAAACGGAGGAAAAAGCATTGAACACAAAATTAAAAGAAATTAATATGTTAAACGATGCCATGTTTAAAAGCATAATAAGAAGTAAAGAAGCTAGACCTGTTGTAAATACCTTTCTTCATTTTTTAACACATATCGAAATGGATAAATTAGAAACAGCTATTTATATGGGTGGTGAAATTCCAAAAAGCCATATAAACGAAAAAGGAAAAATCTCCGATGTAATTATTAAAATTGAAAATTGCAAAATCATTTTAGAAATGAATCAAACAGATACAAAAGATATCTTTGATAAAAATGTAAGTTATACTTTCGCTTTAGCCAATACAAGTACTCATGTAAATAAACCAAGAAAAAAAGTGATTTTAATAAACTTCGATGCCTTTAATCGATTTAAAACAAAGAAGCCTGTCCTTGTTTTTAAGATCCAAGATGAAGATGGGCACATCGAATCTGAGCTCTACTTATCCTTTCATTTAATTCTTGAAAACGCTAAAGAAAAAAACTATAATATAGCTAAAGAAGTACAAGAATTCATGGACTTTTTTAAAAAATATAACAGTATTGAAGAATTAAAAAAAGAATATTTAGGGAAGGAGAATTTTAAAGATATGGTTAAAAAAGTAGAAGAACTAACTCAAGATGAAGATTTTTTAATGTATTATGATTTAGAAGAAAAACATAAACATGAAAAAGAAAGCTCATACGAATTAGGTGTAGAACGTGGTATCAAACAAGGTATCAAACAAGGTATCAAACAAAAAGAAATTGAGTTTGCTAAAAAAATGCTAAAAGAAAACGAACAAATTGAAAAGATAATGAATTATACAGGTCTAACAAAAAAAGAAATCGAAAAACTGATGTGAACCCCAAATGGTAGACATCAAATAAAAAATCAAGGGCGAACGAAGTGAGTTCATCTAGACCCTTGATT
>CALVOC010000073.1 GCA_944350145.1 uncultured Bacilli bacterium | reverse complement strand
GCTTCTCCCACCTTATATCTAAGCTCTAACGTTAAGATAAGTGGAGGAGATGGTTCAGAAGTCAATCCGTATACTTTGAGTTTATAGAAAATTTGACCTAACAAAATTGTAAGATTATGATAGAATAAAAGAAGGCAAGAAACCTTCTTTTTTTATATACTGTTTACTGAAAGGAAGAAATTTTTATGGAAACAATTTTAAAAATTGAAGATATTGAAAAATATTATGGAAACAAATCTAGCTTAACAAAAGCAATAGATCATATTTCTTTTGAAGTAAATAAAGGAGAATTTATTTCAATCATGGGTGCTAGTGGAAGTGGTAAAACAACACTTTTAAATTGTATTTCAACTATAGATAGAGTTACCAGCGGTCATATTTATTTAGAAGGAAAAGATATCACGAAATTAAAAGGAAACGAACTAAATAAGTTTCGTCGAGAAGAATTAGGATTCATTTTTCAAGACTTTAATTTATTAGATACTCTAACTGCTTATGAAAATATTGCCTTAGCTTTATCCATTCAAAATGTAAATGCTAAAGAGATTGAAAAAAGAATTAAAGAAATTGCTCAAAAACTAAACATCCTAGATATCTTAAAAAAATATCCATATCAAATGAGTGGAGGTCAAAAACAACGAGTTGCTTCTGCCAGAGCGATTATCACAAATCCTAAACTTATTTTAGCCGATGAACCAACAGGAGCCTTAGATTCAAAATCATCCAAAATGCTATTAGAAAGTTTTGAAGCATTAAATAAGGAACTTAAAGCTACCATTTTAATGGTTACACATGATGCTTTTACTTCTTCTTATGCAAGCCGTGTTATCTTTATTAAAGATGGCAAAATATTTCATGAACTCATAAGAGGTAATGATACTAGAAAAGAATTTTTTGATAAAATTATTGATGTTGTAACCTTATTAGGAGGAAACCTAAATGATGCTTTGTAAATTATCTTTAAAAAATTTCAAAAAAAGTTTTAAAGATTATGCTGTTTACTTTTTTACACTTATTTTAGGTGTGGCTGTTTTTTACATTTTCAATGCCATTGATAGTCAAACCATTATGTTAGAAGTTACTTCATCAACAAGAGAAATTATCGACTTAATGACAAATATGTTATCCGGTGTAAGTGTCTTTGTTTCTTTTGTTTTAGGATTCTTAATCATCTATGCAAGTCGTTTTTTAATGAAAAGGCGACATCATGAATTTGGAATTTATATGACTTTAGGAATGAGTAAAGGAAAAATTTCCAAAATTCTTCTTATTGAAACTCTTTTGATAGGGTGCATTTCTTTAATCGTGGGACTTGGTTTAGGAATAATGATTTCTCAAGTAATGAGTATCTTTGTCGCGAACATGTTTGAAGCCAATCTAACCAAATTTACTTTCGTTATATCCGCGTCCGCGATTATTAAAACCATAGGTTATTTTGGAATCATGTATCTAATCGTCATGATCTTTAATACAATAAATGTTTCAAGATGTAAATTAATTGATTTAATTTATGCCAATAAAAAAACAGAAAAAATTCGTTTAAAAAATCCAGTTTTATGTATTATTATTTTTATGATATCTGTTTGTCTTTTAGGATATGCATATTATATGGTCTTAAATAGATATGGTATGATGGAAAGTGCTGCGGAAATACTTATTCCTATCGCTTTGGGCTGCATCTCAACTTTCTTTATTTTCTGGTCATTATCTGGAATGCTTTTAAGAATTGTCATGTCCCTAAAAAAATTCTATTATAAAGGAATTAATAGTTTTACTTTTCGTCAAATTAGTAGCAAAATAAATACAACTGTGATGTCTATGAGCATTATTTGTATCATGCTTTTTTTAACAATTTGTATTCTTTCCAGTGCTTTATCTATGAAAAATAGTTTAAATGCCAACATTAACGAACTAGCTCCAGTAGATATTCAAATGATGAAAACCATGGATCGAGATGAAAAATCCATAGAAGATGGATATACACAAGAGCAAATAGAAGATTCAAAACTTTCTATTGAAGAAACTTTGAAAAAATTAAATTTTGAAAGTGATCGTTATTTTAAAGATGTAGTCGATATAATGATTTATGCAACAAACGATTTAAAAGTTCAAGACTCGTTAGGTTCTAAGTTGGAGACTGTGAAAAAAACTTATCCTTATTTAGATTACACAACTGCTGAAAGTATTATAAGAGTAAGTGACTACAACAAGTTAGCTCGTTTGTTTCATAAAGAAGAAATTTCTTTAAATGAAAATGAATATGCAATAGTTGCCGATTTTGATTCTTGGATTTCTATCCGTAACGAAGGATTAAAAGAGAATACTCCAATTGAAATTTTAGGAAAAACCTATTATCCGAAATATTCTGAATGTATTGATGGCTTTGTTTATATTTCATCAAATCATATTAACGCAGGTTTGTTTGTCGTGCCAGATGATGCAGTAAACGATTCCATTAGAGCTGAAAATGTTTTAACGGCCAATTATAATGCTTCCAATACAGAAGAAAAATCGGAAATTGAAGAAAAAATAATCGCATTAGATCAAGAAGATTATGCTGAAAATACAACTATCTCAGCTTCAACTAGATTATCTATTGAAGAAGCAAGCACGGGCCTTGGAGCAATGGTAACTTTTATTGGCATTTATTTAGGAATCATTTTCCTTATCTCAAGTGCTGCATTACTTGCCTTAAAAGAATTATCTGAAAGTGCCGACAACAAAAGTCGCTACCGTATGTTACGAAAAATTGGTGTCGATGAAAAACAAATCAATAAATCTGTATTTGAACAAATTGCAATATTTTTCTTAGCTCCATTACTTTTAGCTGTAATTCATTCAATATTTGGTATTCAATTTTGTAACCTCATTTTAAATTCTTTTGGAACCGATCAAATGTTAACATCTATTTTAATGACCGCGGGAGTTTTACTTATTATTTATGGAGGTTATTTCTTAATCACGTATTATTCAAGTAAATGGATGATTGAAGAAAAATAAATTTACTCATTTGCATTGCATACAATATCCCGCCAACCTACTTGACGTGGGGGGGGGGGTATTGTGATAAAATTACTATGGAGAATCATAGTAATTTTTTTGATATAAAAAAATAGGTGGGATAGATATGCGAAAGAAGATCTTGATATTGTTGGCTATTTTACTTGTATTCACGAGTTTAATAGGCATAAGCTATGCAAATTGGTTGTTTACAGAAAAACAAAAAGACTTTAATACTTTAGGAAGTAAATGTTTTGAAGTAACCATGACCAAAGAAACAGAAGCAATAACAATCTCTAAAGCATATCCCATAACCGATGAAGAAGGATTAAAACAAACAGGCTATACCTTTAGTATAAAAAACACATGTGATACCTATGCAAGTTATGATGTTGAGTTAGAAAATATGGAAGTAGAAGGAAAAAGATTGGCCGAAAAATATGTCAAGGTATCATTAAACGATAGTACTCCAGAAGTATTAACTTTTTATGAAGAAAAAGAACCGACATTAGAAGAAGCAGATTCCTCTTTTAAATTGACCAGTGGGTCTTTAGCTTCAGAAGAAGAAGTAAGTTATACTTTAAAACTATGGATGGATGAAGAAACACCAGCTATAGAAGAAACAATGAATGCTTTATTTTCAAGTAAAATAAGTATTGAAGCTGGATATATAAAAGAAGAACAAAGAGAAAATACCATGAGTTTAGAAAAGAAAAGTCAAACTGAAGCAATGAATAATATTGGAGAAGTATTTGAATTCAGAGGATTAAGTGAAAAATACAATATTATTGAATATAGTATGGATAAAACTCATTGGACAAGTATTGAAAACCCAAGTAAAGAAGTTGTAATAGATCAAATGTATGAAGAAAATGGCCATCAAAAATTCTATATAAAAGATGAAATGGGAAACATAGAAGAAATAGAAATAGAAGTAACAAAAGTAGATAAAGAAAAACCACAGATAAAAATAGAAGCTGTAGAAGGACAAGAAAAAGTAGATTTAACAATTCAACTTCAAGAAAATTATGAATTAAGTGGATATCAAATTACAACAACTAAAGAAGAACCAACAGAATGGATTGAGATAGAAGGAACAAATCAAGAAATTAGTTATACCATAACAGAAAACAAAACGTATTATATTTGGGTAAAAGATAAAGTAGGAAATATAAGTGTCGAAGAATATACACCAAATGTGATAGATAATAAAGCCCCAAGTTTAGAAATAGAAAATGTTTTAACAACATGGGGAAGAAAAGATCGAATCAAAATAAAAGCAACAGATGATATAACGGGAATAAAAGGAATAAGTATAAGTGAAAAAGTGAGTGAATTTAATTGGGAAGAAATAGAGACAGTATTAGAATATGAAACAGAAAAAGAAATCACAAAAAATGGAACCTATTATATTTGGATAAAAGATGTTATTGGAAATGTATATAATACAAGTATTGAAGTAAACAAAATAGATCATGAAGGGCCTATACTAAGCAATTTACAAAATCCAACGAATGGAAATTGGACAAACCAAGATTTTTCTATTACCTTTACTATAAATGAAGAACAAAGTGGCTTTGATTATTGTGAATATAGTTATGATAATCAAAGTTTTACAAAAAGTATGGGAGTGATAAAAAACGGAATTTTTACTACAGAAAACCTTACTGTTCAAGGAGAGAAAACGGTTTATTGGCATTGCTATGACAAACTAGGAAATCAAAGTAACACTTTAAACACTTTAGTGAAAATCGATAAAACTGCTCCAAACATTCAAAGTATTTCTAATTATTATCAAATTTTAGGAAATCAAAATTATCTAATCAGCGGTTACGAAAGTGATGCGGGAGCTGCAGGAGAGTGGACAACAAGTTCAAACGATCCTCAACTAGATTTTATAAATGTTGCTCGTTATAAAAATATTAAAGGAGTTTATGTAGAATTAGCTTCCCTTTAACTGAAACAATAACCATTCAAATTTTCTATGCAACCGATTCTTTGTATACTGAAGAAAATTCTGTAAAAAGAACTTTAGTAGCAGGTAGCAAAGCTATTTACATTCCTTTACCATAAAATAATTACACAAAAATTCGTTTTGATATGGGAGATCGAAGTGGCTTAAAATATAAAATTACATATTTGGCTTTAGATGCAGAAAATA
>CALVOC010000072.1 GCA_944350145.1 uncultured Bacilli bacterium | reverse complement strand
GAAATGAAACATTTTTCTTGTATGTATTAGTAGAAGAGATTTTTTTCTTCTTAGAAAAAAAGTAAAAAATGTTTTACTCTTTAAGTAATGATCTTCTTTTTAAACAAATTTTTGGTACTAAGAAAAATATTCGTTTCTTAGAAGTTCTCTTAGAAGAAATAAAAGGTTTACCTAGAGGATCATTACATCAAAAAATATCGGTTTTAAATAGTTATCCTTTAAATAAAACCAATCTCTCTAATAAAACGTTAACTTCAGATATTTTAGTAGATCTTCCAGATGAAATCATTAACTTAGAAATGTATACTTCATTTGATCAAGAAAAGTTTACCAAAAGCAAAATGTATTTCTTTCGAATCTATGCTACAGAACTTCAGATTGGCCAAAACTATGACCAGAAGAAAAAAGTAACCCAATATAACATCTGTTTAAAAAGTTCTTTACCTTTTACCCAAAACCTAAAGACAGAATATTTACTAAAAGAAAAAGAAAAAAACTATATAGTAGACAAAGACTTAAAAGGATTCATCTATAACCTTGACAAGATAAAAAGCGATAGGTATAATGTGGGTGAAAGTAATTTGCTAGAAAGAATGTTATTACTCATCAAAGCACCAAGTTTTGAGATTCAAGAAAAAATTGCAGAAGGAAGTGAAATATTAATGGATTTAGTAAAAGAAATAAGAAAACTTATCTATGATGAAGAAACCAGAGAATTGAAAAATATGCGGGATAAATGGCGAGATGAAGATCGAAAAGAAGCAAGGGAAGAAGGCTTGAAAGAAGGTTTGAAAGCAGGAATTTCTAAGGGTATTGAACAAGGAATCGAACAAGGAATCGAACAAGGAATCGAACAAAAAGAGTTAAATATCATTACAAATATGTTAGAAAACAATGAAAGCATTCCCAAAATTGCCCAATATACGGGTGCTTCTACTCAAAAAATTGAAAAAATAAAAAAATCACTATCACTTTAAAAAATAGAAATCGCTTTTCGCGATTTTTTGTATAAATATTATTTAATCTGCCATATTAACGATAGGTGAGAAAATGAGAAAAGAAGAATATCAGAAATTGGTGGCAGAGTATACACCAAAAGAAAACAAATGGAAAAATGCAGTAGTTGCATTTTTAGTAGGTGGGCTTGTTGGTTTTTTAGGTCAAGTAGTCGTTTCAGTTTTACAAAATTCTTTAGGAATGGAAGTAATGGAATCCTATTCTTGGCTTTGTGTAATTTTAATTTTTGTTGCAAGTTTTTGTACGGCTCTAGGCTTTTTTGATAATTGGGTGAGTAAATGTAAAGCAGGTTTATTTTTACCGACCACAGGATTTGCTCATTCAGTTACTTCTGCAGCAATGGATTATCGAAAAGACGGTTTCATTACTGGTCTTGGATCATCCTTCTTTAAATTAGCCGGAAGTGTCATTTTATATGGAATTTTAAGTGGCTTCTTTTTATCAATTTTAGGGGTGATTTTTTATGGCTAGCAAAAAATTTAATGCTATTTATATTAAAAATTCTTTTAGTTTAGCAGGACCGGTAGAAAAACGAGGCAGCATTAAAGATTATGATATTGTCTTAGATGATTATTACTATAATGAAAAAACCTTTGAACAAGCAGAGATTAAAATGCAAAAAGTAGTAATTGATAATTTATTAAATCAATCACGACTTGTAAATAGTGAAATTGATTTATTAGTAGGAGGAGATCTGTCCAATCAAATTAGTATTTCATCTTATGCTGCAAGTCATTATTCCATTCCTTTTTTTGGAGTCTATTCAGCTTGTGCTTCATTTGTACAAACCTTAATTGCCGGAGCTGAATATTTAGATAATAAACGAAAAGGAAATGTGATCTGCGTAACATCTTCTCATAATTTAAATGCCGAGAAGCAATTTCGATTTCCAATTGAATATGGAGCACCTAAGCCTACAACGACAACTTTTACAGCAACGGGAGCAGTATCTTGTTTGTTAACGAAAGAAGAAACGAACATTAAAATAGAAAGCTATACGATAGGGAAAGTCATTGACATGGGTTGTACAGATGCTTCTCATATGGGAGCCGTCATGGCACCCGCAGCTGCAAATGTAATCGTAAGTCATCTTACAGAACTGGATCGAGATATCAATTATTACGATCTCATTTTAACGGGTGATTTAGGATGTATAGGAAGTAAAATATTAGTTGAATTTCTAAAACAAGCATACGGTATAAAAATGAAACAACACATGGATGCTGGCTGTGAACTTTATTTAAAAAGTCAAGAAGAGACCTATGCAGGAGCTAGTGGACCAGTGGCCTTGCCATTATATTTATTTAATAAAGTATTAAAGCAAAAGAAAAAACAAAAGATTTTATTAGTAGGAACAGGATCTTTACACAATCCATTTCTAGTAAATCAAAAGCTTACAATTCCAGCAGTAGCTCATGCTATAAGTTTGGAGGTGAATTTATGATTTTCTTTAATGCATTTTTAGTAGCTGGCTTATTTTGCTTTGGAGCTCAAGTATTAATGGATAATACAAAATTAACACCAGGTCATATCACTTCCATCTTTGTCGTTTTAGGAGCCGTTTTATCTTTCTTTGGGCTTTATCCTAAATTAATTGAATTTGGTGGAGCAGGAGCTACCGTTTTAATTTCAAATTTTGGACACATGCTTTATACAGCAGGAATAGAAGGATTTCATGAAGTGGGTGTATTAGGTTTTGCAAGTGGTTTGCTTACCAAAAGTTCATTAGCTGTAGTAAGTGCTGTAATCTTCGCATTCATTTTTGCCTTATTATTCAAGCCAAAAAACTAGTTGTAAAAAAATTGAAAAAGACTCTTTTTCTTTTTTTTTATATTTGATATAATTAAAAAGAATAGAGTGATAAAAATGAAGAAAAGAAAGAAAAATGTTGAACCTATAGTGATCAATTCCGAACCACTTTCAACCACGACAATTGGAAGTTTAGAAATAAAAGAAAATGGACCAATCTTTGTAATTGTTGGTGTAGCAATCTTTTTAGCTTGTATTATTGGCTTACCATATATTACCGATTGGATTCAAAATTTAGATTTTTCGGGCACTACAACTATACCTGTAAATCCACCTACAGCAGAAACACCTTCAGGTGACGTTGAAGAAAATTTGGGAGAAGATAAATACTATACTTTGGAAAACAATTTGGTAGTGATTCTAAACGGATTTCAATTTTCAAAATTTCAAGTAAACAATACAGCTAAAACAATTTCTTTTGAAATTTTAAATCAAAATGGCGATAGCAATCTATTTGTTGAAAAAAATTTCTACTTAGAATTATACACTTCAGATACAAAACTCTTAGAACGAATTCGCTTAACACAAGAATCTTTAAGTGGACAAAAAAGCTTTACCTATGACATTACAGATGCTCTTGCAAGCGGAACAATTTCACAAATTGCAATTGTTACAAAAGAAGATACCGATTATCCACCAGTGGATTTAGGAACAAATCAAGATAATGAACCAATTCTAACATGCCAAAAAGGCAATGAACTTATAACATACACTTTCAAATCCGAAAAGGACAGATACTATTTAATTCAAATTGAAGAACAAGCAAGTTACCTATCTTCAGATTCCAATTACAACAAATATTTACAAGAGTATACAGCTTTAAGCAATAACTATTTAGGAATTAGAGGTGTAAGCACAACTTTAACTCCAACTGCAACCGGATTTGCTTTTAAAAACACCATACAATTAGAAACTATAAGTGTATCCGATTATAAAAAGCTATTTACGAAAGACATTTATTATGATCGAAATACAGAAGCAAAAGTGATAGCCTTTGAATTAAATGCCTCTGGCTATACTTGTGAATAAATTGACCAGATAGGTCTTTTTTCTTTTGAAAAAATTTAGTATAATACGTGATAGGAAGTGTATCGTATGAACTATGAAATTCATCTAGAAAATTTTGAAGGACCTATGGATTTACTTTTACATTTAGTAAAAGAAACAAAATTAGATATTTATGAAATCCAAATGAGCCAAATTATTGAAAGCTACCTTTCCTATATTAAATCTTTACAAGAATTAAACATTGATATAGGAAGTGAATTTCTTGTAATGGCTTCAAGTTTACTTCATTTAAAAAGCAAAAAACTTTTAGGAAAAGAAACAGAAGAAGTAGCGGAAGATGATGAATATAATATTACAAGTGAAGAGGATTTAAAAAATAAAATTTTAGAATATGAAAAATATAAAAATATTACTAAAGAGTTGCAAGAACTAGAAATGAAAAGAAAAGAAGTTTTTACGAAAATTCCAGAAAATTTAAAAAATTATCAAGAAAAACAAGAACTAATTAACGATGGCCTTACTGTAGATGATTTATTGAAAGCTTTATTAAAAGTAGAAGAAAGATTAAGGTATAAAGAACCATTGGAAACAAAAATTACTAAAAAAGAAATTAATGTGAAAGATCGAATAGTTTCTATTCGTGAAATTTTAATAAAAAAAACAAAGTGTCATTTTGAAGATTTATTTGAAGCTGCGAATAAAGAATATATTATTGCAACTTTCTTGGCTATCTTAGAAATGAGTAAACAAAAAGAAATCTTATTAAAGCAAGATGGATTATTTGAATCAATTTTAGTGGAGAGGATTGTATGAATTTAGAAGGCGTATTAGAAGGATTATTATTTGTAGAAGGCGATGAAGGAGTTACTTTAGAAGAAATCTGTTCCATTTTAGAAATTTCTACCGAAGAAGCAAAAGAGTTGCTTTTAAAATTAAAAAAATCCTATGAAGCAGAAAATCGTGGAATGCGAATTCGTTATTTGGGAGATACATTCAAATTGACAACCAAAGAAGAACATCGGGCTTATTATCAAAAACTTCTTACAACAGAAGAAAGCAATACACTTAGTCCAGCTGCTTTAGAAGTTTTAGCTATCATCGCATATAATGAGCCAATTACTAGAATAGAAATAGATGAAATAAGAGGTCTTTCTTCAGATTATACTTTAAGAAAACTTTTAGCTAAAGGATTAATAAAAGAAGCAGGAAAAAGTACCATGCCAGGTCATCCGAATTTATATAAGACGACTCATGAATTTTTAGATTATTTTGGTTTAGCTACAAAAAATGACTTGCCAAAACTTTCCTTTTTAGAACCAGAAGAGAAAGAAGAACAAGAATTATTCACATCAATTTATAAAGAGGATGAAAAAACACTAGAAAAAGTATAAAAAATTTGTTATACTTTATTTGTTCTTGCTTGTGTGGCGGAATTGGTAGACGCGCTGGACTCAAAATCCAGTGGTAGCAATATCGTGTGGGTTCGAGTCCCACCACA
>CALVOC010000071.1 GCA_944350145.1 uncultured Bacilli bacterium | reverse complement strand
TCTTCTATTTTAGAATGATAAATACTTTCTTTAATATTTGTTTGAACTCCATTATAAACAGGTACAGCAATCAAAAGAATTATAGCCATGATTGCTATTACAGCTAAAAGTTCAATTAATGTAAATCCCTTTTTCATATGATCTATCCTTTTATATACTATAACACAATATTTTTCAAAACGTCAAAAAAAGCATATATAAATTATATACACTTTACTTTTGGCTTTTCATAAAATAAAGTAGGTGATCCAACATGAAAAGAAACTGTCCAAATGGCTTTTTTTCCGTACTTGCCATTTTTGTTTTAGGAATTTTAATTTTTTATCAATTAATCATTACTTTTATTTTACCTTTACGTTTTAATATTTTTATTTTACTAATTGAAATTTGTCTTTTACTTTTCTTTTTGTACCGAATAGTATGGCCTTATTAAAACTTCTGTTTTATAAACATAATCCAAAACTTCACGAATTTTTTTTACCCGATCAAATTCTGTCCCTCGATCTTCAAATTTAAAAGGCAAAGAAATAACCAAGAAAAACAAACTTTTCTCTTCTTCACTCCAAGGACAGATTCTTAAATATTCTTGAAGCAAAACTTCAAAATTCAAATCAAAATAAGAGGTTTGATAAAACTTTATAATATCTAAAACTGGACTATCTTGCCGAGACTGTTCCCAACTTAAAAGACAATCCTCATGACATTTCCGATAATGATCCAAACTTAAATGATTATGAATCTGACATACCCGGTATTTATGTAAATCTTTAACTTGACTATACCACTTTTCAAGTTCATTTGAAGAAAAATCTAAAGCTGCTAAAATTTTAGAACAATTTCTTAGCAAAAGATACTCACTAGGAGAAGGATAAACACTTTGAAAATATTCTTGATATAAATGCGTATAAAAATATCTTAAATACTCAATTTGTGAAAAAACAGTATCATAAATTTGTTTAAAATCATCTTCAGTAACATCTTTAAAATAAGTTGTTTTTTGATGCAATAAAGCAACAGTTTTCATAAAATCCATAGCCCGTTGTTCCTTTGGCATTGGAGTGTCTTCAACATATTTAAAAATATTTATTCCCTCTCGTGAATCATCAAGTAAAGGAGCAAAAGAAGTAAACCCACGACTTTGCAAATATTGATAAAGATGACGAATATCTTTTTCTTTTTCTTTTATGACAATTCGCCCACTAGTCGATTCTAAAATATG
This sequence comes from uncultured Bacilli bacterium, assembly GCA_944350145.1. Taxonomy (GTDB): domain Bacteria; phylum Bacillota_I; class Bacilli_A; order RF39; family UBA660; genus Ventrenecus. The sequence continues at coordinate 4,558 of CALVOC010000071.1, read as the reverse complement.
AGCATTTCCAGAAATCGTATATTTATATGGTTTATATAATTCTTTGACAACCGCGATACTTCGACTATTCATTATCACTTGGAATAATCAATTTTTCACCTGGTGTAATATTTGTTAAATCATTGTACTCGCCTAATAAAGCTAAATTAGAATTATACATGGTACAAATTGTTTCAACAGTTTCTCCTTCCTTAATCATATGAATATGATAAGTCGTATATTCATCATCTTGCTTAGAACTTGTTAGAATCATTTCCTCGCTCTCCTTTAAATTTTCTTCTTGTGTTTCATCTCTCACTGGTTCTTCTTCGACGAAAGGCTCTTCACTTTCTGTTTCAGCACCTTCTTCACCATTTCTTTTCTCTTTATCTTCTATAACCAGTTCATCATTTTTTTGATTAGATTCTTCTAACATCTTCAAAATTTCCTCAGAATCCACTTCAGTTTTCTCTTCTGGTTCTTCTTCCACTTCTTGCTCTGTTCCTTCTAATTCCAACTCAATATTTACTTTAATTTTACTATCCTCGACCATATCATAAGCAAAATCACTAATTTCAATAGAAATAGAATCTTTATCTAAATGATCTGGAATTTCAATAGTAAAAGGTATTTTAAAGGAAAAAGGCAAAACATTCACACTAACTTCATGACTCTTGTATTCTCCAGAAACATATAAATTTCCTTGAATGCTATCATTCTCGACTTCAAAATCTCTTTCTAACGAAATACTCGTAATTTCACGCACTTTAGTTTTAAAATCTAATTCCTTAGTAAAAGGTATTACACTCTTCATTTAATCATCCTCTCTAAAAAAGAATATGTTTTACCAAGAAAAAAAATCACTACGAAAGTGATTCTTCTAAAAGTTCAGGATGTTTTTGAAAAAATAAAGAAAAAGCCAACCGAATTTCTTGTAAATCATCAAGTTGTTCTAAAACAGCAGATCCATCTACAACAATTCTTTTACGCAATAAAATATCCTCATAATCTTCTTTAGCTAAATAAACATAAGTAGCCTTGGAAGAAGGAATCTTATCCAAAACCAAATAATTTTCTCCATTATCCAAGGTAATTTCATTCATCGTAACAACATCATTCATCTATGCATTCCTCCCAATGAATCATATTTTTCTCGAACTTTATTTTTTTCTTGCTCTTCATAAATTTCTTGCTTCATGGCTTCTAAATAATCTTTTTCATTTTCAAAACCTTGAGCATGAACGTAATCAATAACAGTTGTAGGTTCCCCATTCGTTCGATTTAACGCGGCAAGAATACGATCATCATTTTGATAAGCTGTATCCGTTGTCCGATCAATCACCGCGGCTAGTAAGGCATCTCCTTTTAACTCGCCATATTGCTCTGTAAAAGCTCTTATATCTTGAGCAATTTCTAAATGATCATACTGCGACTGAGGTTGATTAGGTCCTTTAAAAGCAATAGAAGCATTACTAGATACAATTTGTTGGGCAGCTTGTTCAATAGGTTCAAAAGCTTCTTCCACCGCGATATTCATTTGAATATCATCAATAGCATTTTTAGCATTCATTCCTAAAACAATCGCAAAAGCACCAACGAAAGTATATTTTTTTATTATTTTTTGAACTCTATTCTTGCTGACCTTTTTTGTTTTCTCTTTCACTACTTTATTTGAAGTATTTCTAGACCAATTTCTAGACATAATATCAATTTCTTTTTCTTCCATACTATTCACCTATTAAAAAGGTAAAATATTTTAAAATAACTGTCAATATATTCTCTCTCTTATTTACACATTATGGACTTTTTTCTAAATTTTTGTTAAAATGAATATACTAAAATAGAGGTGAACGAAAAATGAATGAATCAATTTTTAAAGCATACGATATTCGTGGCCGTTATCCAGAAGAGATAAATGAAAAACTAGCTTATACAATTGGTAAAAGCTATGGAAGCTACTTAAAAAAATATTATGAAAAAAATAAATGTGTAATCGGAAGAGACAATCGTTTATCTTCCTTAAATATTGCCGCTGCTCTAAAATCGGGTTTACTAGACTCAGGAATCAATGTAATCGATTATGGCGAAATTACAACTCCTATGCACTACTACACAAGATATCTAAACAATACATATGGGATCATGGTTACGGCAAGTCATAATCCTAAAGATGATAATGGTTTTAAATTTTCTTTTGATCCTCTAGCAAACGCCAGAGGAAAAATGATTGAAGATTTCAAAGAGTTTACTTTAAAAGAAGAATTTTTAGATGACAACGGACTATATGAACAACGGAAAATAAAAGAAGAATACTTAACTTATTTAAAAGAAAATATTTTTATGGGTTCTAAAAAAGTCAAAGTAGTATTTGATCCAGGAAACGGGGTTACGACAACCATTATTAAAAGTGCTGTAGAACTTTTTCCAAATATCGAAGCTTACTATATCTGTGATGAAAATGACGGAACATTCCCAAACCATCATCCGGATCCAGCCGTTGAAGAAAATATGACCATGTTAAAACAAAAAGTTTTAGAAGTTCATGCCGACATAGGAGTTGCCTTCGATGGCGATGGGGATCGTTTAGGAATTATTGATGAACAAGGAAAATTTGTCATGGCCGATCAATATTTAATTATTGCAGTTAGAGATTTAATTAATAAAGTAAAAAACAAAACTTTCTTATGTGATGTCAAATGTTCAAAAAGTTTAATTGATGAAATTGAAAAGTTAGGTGGCAACGTATTCATGAGCCGAACTGGAACAAGTTTTACAGAAGCAAATACTAAAGAAAACAACATTCCATTAGGCGGAGAATTATCCGGACATATTTTCTTTAACGATCGTGGTCCAGAGATTTGCAGTGCCATTTATGCTGGCTTAAGATTTATAGAAATACTTTCTAAAACCGAAAAAACATTCAGTGAATTATTAGAAGGAGTTACTCCATATATTTCTACTCCAGAAATAAAAATATCTTGTCCAAATGAAGTAAAATTTTCTATAGTAGATAAAGTAAAAAATTATGTAAAAGAAAAAAATTACTCTTTTATAGATATTGATGGAGTTCGTGTAAACTTTCCAAATTCCTGGGTTTTAGTAAGAGCGAGCAATACCGGACCGAATTTAACTTTACGATTTGAAGCAACAACAAAAGAAGAACTAGAAGAAAAACAAAAAGAATTTACTGAATTAGTAAATACACTAATCAAGTAAATTCTTTTTTATTTGGTAGGAGTTAAAATCATTCGAAAACTCCAACCAGATAAAGCTTGTCCATAAGCAGTTTGAGAAGCAAAAATACCAACTTGTTTTCCATCGTGATATGGACCTCCTCTAGCATGAAATAAATGCGTTTGATCCAAATTATCAATACCCGAATCGAACCAAGAAGAAGCAAGATAAGTAGATTGATCCGAAGTATTTCTAGAAACAAGACCCATTGGACCCAATTCGCCAATCTTTTTGTCTTTTCTTGAATTTCTTTAACACTTAAGTTAATAACATTGGATTCAATGTTTTCTTCTGGTATAATTTCTCAAGCTAAATAATCTTCTGGATTTTTTAAAATCACAGCATTTGCCCATCTTTTTTCTTCATAACTATACCAAGCACTTCCTAAGTCTGCTTTTTTGACAGTTCCATCATTATCAATTGTTACTGGTATAAGCTCATCTTTTAATACTGGATCTGTTCCATTTAAAATCTCTTCTTTATATCCTGTTTTAAAATATAAACTACATCTTGTCGGATAAGTTTTTACATTCTTGACTACTGGACTCCATGTTTCATAATCCCAGATAATATAGGCATCGTTACTACAACTACTTCTTACTTCATCATAAATATTTCCTTCTTTACTAGGAATTGTATTGGTTTTTTCTTCATTTAAATAAATGGCTAATTCAACATTTTCTAAAGATTCTTCTTGTTCTAAGGTTTGGGTTTTATTCAGTATACTCCCCAGAACTAAAAGACTAGTAAGGAGAATTCCTAAAAATAGTATTTTCTTTTTTATTTCTTCCCTCTTTTCATTATTCTTTTTAAATTTGATACGAATTAAAGTTATTTTTAATATTTTTAACCCCTTTTACACGACTTCTATACTCTTCTTACTCATTTCATTCAGCTTTTCCATCAATTCTGTGAAGCTGTACATATTTGCTACTCGTCTTATATTGGACGCCAAAAAGTGCAGAGCTGTTTGTCCACACTTTTGCGTCTATATATCTATACTAACACCACGATTATTTTATCTACTATTCTCACTTCATCTTCGGATACGATCTCGCTTTCTAAACTTATCATATAATATTCATTTCGTAATTGTTTCACTTTTTCTTTCATTTAAAAACACATCCTTCATTTGATACTCTAATTATATCAAACTTTTAGATGTGTTCTATTCTTTTTTCTGTTTTATCAAGAATTTTCGGTCAGTCTCCCCCCCCTGCCGATGGTCATTGTGTAGTTATTTCTATTTTTTTATTAATAAATTTGTGAAATATTCATTTATTTTTTCTTTATTATTATTTATATCCTTATTTAGTTCTATTGAATCATTTTTTACTTTTTCCAT
>CALVOC010000070.1 GCA_944350145.1 uncultured Bacilli bacterium | reverse complement strand
GGAACAGATTACATGAGTTTTTGTGCAATGTTTCAATATGTAATGAATACTTATGGTGTGGAATATATTTATTTGTTGTTAGAGAATGATGAGCTGTTGGTTCAAGAAACTCCTAGATTGTATTTAGAAGTTAAAGATTATTATGATAATTTAGAATTTAAGGCTGGGTCTTCTATTCATTTAAAGTGAGTTTTTGTAGTTCTAGTTATGAATTTGCAAAGCAAATATATGTTTTCTATAATGATATTGGATACGTTTGAAATTCAGGTGCCTTCCTTTCTAGAAAGAATAGAAAGGACGTGATATTATGAATAAAAGAGAGAAATCTTTTTATTTTATAATTATCCTTTTATTTAATGTAGTATTTATATTACTTTTTAAATAAAAAAGGCATCTGAAACAACATTGTTGTATTCAGGTGCTTCACATAATTAGGGATAGCATCTGATCTTCACTTCAAATGTATCCATTAAAATTATAATCAAATTTCTTTGATATATACATTATAAAATAAAATTTATAAATTTTCAATCTTACATTGGTAAATTTTCTTTGGTTTAGTAGATCATAAATATTCTTGCTCATTTACTTTAGTTTGTGTCAGATTTTCGTTATCATCTAGTCTTTTTTTTTCTTAGGAAATGCGTTATAATTTTAGTAGAATGATGTTATTACTATGATTAAAAAAGAATAGGAGATGATATAGATGGCTTTTATTGATGTCAAAAAATTATCTAAAACTTATCAAATGGGCGAAGTTACGATTAAAGCAATTGAAAATGTTTCTTTTTCAATTGATGAAGGTGAACTGGTTGTTATTTTAGGTCCTAGTGGAGCAGGAAAGACTACAGTTTTAAATATTTTAGGTGGAATGGATACTCCAACAAGTGGTTCAGTTATTGTTGATGGAAAAGATATTGCAAAATTTAATCGCAAAGCTTTAACGGATTATCGTCGTTATGATATTGGATTTGTTTTTCAATTTTATAATTTGGTTGGAAATTTAACAGCTTTAGAAAATGTAAGTTTGGCCAGTCAAATTTGTAAACATCCTAAAGATAGTTTAACGACTTTAAAACAAGTTGGATTAGGAGATCGAAGTGGACATTTTCCAGCTCAATTATCTGGTGGTGAGCAACAACGGGTTAGTATAGCTCGTGCCTTAGCTAAAAATCCTAAGATCCTATTATGTGATGAACCGACAGGAGCATTAGATTCTAAAACTGGTCGAATGATTTTGGAACTTTTACAAGATACTTGTCATAAAGAACACATGACTACGATTATTATTACTCATAATGCTGTAATAAGTGAGATGGCTGATAAAGTCATTAAAATTAAAAATGGTAAAGTGGATGATATTCTCATTCAAAAAAATCCGAAATTAGTAAAGGATATTGATTGGTAATGTTACTATTTAAAAATAGTTTTATAAAAATTCGTAAGTCATTAGGTCGGTTCTTTTCTTTAATTTTTATTGTTGCTTTAGGAAGTGCTTTTTTTGCTGGTGTTCGAGAAACTTCTTCAGATATGATTCGAACTGTGGATAATTATTATGATGAATATTCTTTGATGGACTATCGTATTGTTAGTACAATGGGATTAACAGAAGATGATATAAATTCATTAAGGAAACTTGAAAATGTGGATAAAGTGGTTCCAGGATATTCTTTTGAAACGGTAGTAAATGGAGATGCTGCCAAAATTTATGGATACTTAAATGATATCAACCGTGTTGCGATTCTTGAAGGTCGAGAACTTCAAAATGAAAATGAAATATTAGTGGAACGTGGTACTTATTCTTTAGGAGATACGATTACTTTAGAAAGTGATGCGTTGGATTTTGTAAAAAATACGACTTATACTGTAGTTGGCATTGTAGATAGTCCAATGTATATTTATGAGAATAAAGGTATTTCTACAGTAAGTGATGGTAAACTTGATACGTTTATGTATATTTTGCCTTCTAATTTCACCTTAGAATATTATACTGAAGTTTATTTGACAGCTAAAGACAGTGTTTCCAAAACCGCTTATAAGGAAGATTATGCAGAAACGATTTCTTATTTAAATAATGAATTAGTAGAGTTAAAACCTATTAGAGAAACTGCTCGTTATGAAGAGATTTTAGCTGAAGCTATGCAAGAAATTTATAAAGCGGAAGATGAATTAAATAAACAAAAAGCAGAGAATGATAAAAAATTTGCTGATGCTTTAAAAGAGATTCAAGATAGTGAAAATAAGATCGATCAAGGGTGGGCAGATTATAATAATGGTAAATCTGCATTGGAGTCTACTCGTGTTTCAATGGAAAAAATGTTCCAAGAAAAAGAAGCAGAAATCGCTAATGGTGAAAAAGCTTTAAATGATTCTTTAGCTAATTATCAAATCACAATTGATCAAATTCCAGCTTTAAAAGAAACGTTAAATGCTCAAATTGATAAATTAACTCAAATGTTAGAACTTTTGGATCCGGAAAGTGAAGAGTACAAAACATTAAGTGAACAAATTACTACTTTAAAAACATCTTTAAATGGTTTAGAACAGATTGAAAGTGCTTATGCAACCTTGCAAAATGGAAAGAATGAATTAGCTGAAGGAAAAACACAATGGCAAAATCAATATAATTCTTCTTTAAATTCTTTAAATGCGGCTTATCAAGAATTAGTTAATGGTGAAGCTGAGCTTTCTTCTGGTAAAGCTAGTTATGATGCCAATTATGCTACTTATCAAGCTGAGATTAGTAAGGCCGAACAAGAAATTGCTCAAGCAAGAGAAGATGTCAAAAATTTAGAAAAACCTGTTTGGTATTTGTTTGATCGAGAAGATAATAGTGGTTATTCAACATTTTATGATTCGGCTACTAAAGTAGATTCAATCGCGGCCGTTTTTCCATTATTTTTTATTCTAGTAGCTTTCTTAATGGGAATGAATACTATGACTAGAATGATTGAAGAAGAACGTGGTGAAATTGGATTATTTATTTCTTTAGGTTATTCAAAAAGTAAAATTATAAGTAGTTATCTTTTCTATGTTTTTATTGCTACTGCTATTGGTTTAGGTTTGGGATTAACTATTGGATATTTAATTGTTCCATTAATTATATACCGAGTATATGTTTCCATGTTTATTTTGCCAGATCTTCATCTATACTTTAATGTGTTTGTAAGCTTTCTTATTGCATTAGTTTCTTTTGGGGCCATGGGAATTGTTACTTTCTTAACGGTTAATCGGAATTTTAAATTGATGCCAGCCAATTTACTTAGACCTGAAGCTCCTAAAATGGGAAAAAAAGTTTTTTTGGAAAAGATTTCCTTTTTCTGGAAACGTTTAAGTTTTACTTGGAAAGTTACGGTTCGTAATTTATTTCGATATAAAAAAAGAATCATTATGACTTTAATTGGAATTTCTGGATGTACAGCTTTACTTTTAACAGGTTTTGGTATTCAAGATAGTATTGGTTCTTTAATGAATAAACAATTTGGAGAAATTGAGGTATATGACGCTATTTTATTTTTAAATGATGTAATTAAAGAGGAAGATGCTGATATTTCTCAAACTCTTCAAAATAATCAAATTACCGAATATGAATATATGAGTATGGAAAGTTTTAAATTTTCGACTGAAAATAAAAATATTGATATTTATTTAATGGCTTTTCAAGATCCTCTTAAAATAGATTCCTTTATTCATTTGAAAGATGAAAATGATCAAACTCTTTCTTTAACTGATGATGGAGTAATTATTTCTCAAAAAACAGCTAATATGCTTGGTATTCAAGTAGGAGATACTTTTAAAATTCGAAATAGCGATAATGAACTCTTTGTTTTGAAAGTAAGTGGCATTAGTAAGAATTATGTTAATCATTATGTTTATATGACAGAAAATTATTATGCTCAGATTTTTGGGGAAAAAAGTTATAATGCTATTATTACAAATATGAATCAAGATCAAGTTGAAAAAATTGGAAACGATCTTATGGCGACTGAAAAGTTTAGCAATATTCAATATACGACAGATAGTATGAATATGTTTCAGGATGTTATCCGAAGTATGAATGATATTGTCTTGTTAATTATTGGTTTTTCTACTTTTTTAGCAATTACTGTTTTATATAATTTGACGACAATAAATATTAGTGAACGAACTAGAGAAATTGCAACATTAAAAGTGTTGGGCTTTCATGATCGTGAAGTCTCACAATATGTTTATCGTGAAACTTTAGTTTTAACGATTGTAGGAATTTTAGTTGGTTTAGGTCTGGGAGTTTTATTAAATCAATTTGTAATGACTGTAGCTGAAACAGATGAAATTTTATTTGTTAAAGATATTTATGGATTAAGTTATTTATATACATTCTTAATTATGACTTTATTTACGGTATTTGTTCAATTTATTACTTATTTTATCTTGAAGAAAATTAATATGATCGATTCTTTAAAATCTGTCGAATAAAATAAAAAACTAGCTTATTTATGATGAATTTGTTTCATCCAATAAATAACTAGTTTTTTTTGATGAGGGCATGTGATATACATATAGTAGTTGGAGTGTAGTTTATATGGAAAAAGAAAAGAAAAAAATGAATAAATATGTAAAACTTGGAATTGCTTTATTTGGTGGGTTATTGATCATTGGGCTTGTTTTGTTTTTAGTTTTGCATGATCACCTTAATAAAAATGATTCTGGGAATAAAATTGGTGAAGAAAATACACCGGTTGTGAGCGATTTCTTGCCAAGTGATACCGAAAATCTTTTAAATTCTTATGATGCTATAGTTACTTCAAATGTTACTTTAGATCGAATTGATTTTGTTTCTGATCTGATTTCTAGTAGTGATGAAGTGTCTGTTTATATTTATAGTTCACCTAAACTTGTAGGAAATTTTAAAGTTCAAGAAGAAAATGGAAGTATGTATATCGATGGTTTAGAAAGCATTTTAAAAACTATGAATTTAGAAATTGGAACACATCATTTGGTTTTGACATTTGAGAAACAAATTTTAGGATATGTAGAAATTACAATTCCTGAAGAATTTAAAACAGAAGTCAATGAAGAAAATCCTGATACCGAAAATTCTGCTGAAAATAATTCTTCAAATGAAAATACATCAAATACGAAAACAGAAACAAAAGTTGAAACAGAAAATATTTCTTATGGTACAGAAGAAGTATCTGAGGTGAATATGAAACGTGGAGAAAGAAGAGTTACACAAGCGGGTCAAGTTGGTAAAAAAGAAATTACTTATCAAATTACTTATGATGAAAATGGAAAAGAAATTTCTAGAGAAAAGATTTCTGAAAAGATTGTAGTTTCTCCTGTAAATGAAAAAGTATCGGTTGGAAGTAGTGATTACAATATCAATACAGATACTTATGTTAATTATGCTGGGCCGCTTTGTACAGCTTTAGATACTACTTATAATACTTGTGTTGATGAAGACGATTTTACTTTTACAGCTATTAGTATTGGAGGAGAAGTTATTATAACTTGTATTGATAGTAGATGTAGTAGCGATAAAGTTAATGTTCATTTAAATGCTAGTTGGTATCCAAATTCAGCTTTATTACAAGCTAATTATAATGGAGAAACAAGATATTTCTTTACAAATAAAGCTTCAGATAAAAATAACTTAACTATGGATATATGTAATAAGTATGGTTTAGCATGTGGAAGCTGGTAAGCATTTTAAAAGAGTGATGATGTATCACTCTTTATTTATGCTTTTCAATTACTTCTTTTAATTGTTCATATTTTAATGCACCGGGAATTTTTTCTTTGATTTCATTATCCTTAATAATAAAAGTATTTGGATAAGATGTTATGAAATAATTTTCAAATGTAGTGTTTTCTTCATCAATTAAAACAGG
>CALVOC010000069.1 GCA_944350145.1 uncultured Bacilli bacterium | reverse complement strand
ACTACATACTTGTTATATTTGGTTGCATACACATTCTTTAGAACAAATTAAAGAAGTATATAATAATATGGTTATTTTAAAAAATGAAGATGGAAATTTAGAAATAGGTTTCCATGATTTAAAAATAGCTGAAAAATTTGTATATATGGTTTACAATTATGCTAAAGAATTACAAAGAAATAAAGATAAATATGTTATGAAATACATTTCAGAAATTGTAAAACTTTCTGTTTCTTATGGGCCCATAACTTTAAACGATCTATATGAGAAATCTGAAAGAGAAATTGTAAATATCTTTGCTAAAAATTTTACTTCATGGTCAATTTTCAATGAAGCTAGTACCTTAGTTCAATCAGAAACTGAACCTAGTGATGTATTCTATATTTCCTTTGATACTAAAAAAAGAAATACAATTCCATTAGTAAATAGTTTTGCTGGTGCAAGCAGAATCGTAAATGTTTCAGAAGAAGCTAAGAGAATATACTCTGAATTGGAAAATTATCGAGATAGTAAATTTGCATATGTTAGGTCTTTAAAAAAGTTGTAAGCATTTTTTTAAATATTGAAACATCCATTTTTAAAGTTCTAGAACTAAATAAAAAATAAAAACAAAGATTTTTCATATACTTAATTAGGTGAAGATATGAAATGTCAAATAAATAAACCTTATCCTAAAATACGAGTTGAAAAAAAATCTGCTGAATTAGCCAAAATAATTAGTCATTTATATGCATCCAATGAAAGTGAACTTACTGCCGTTTTGCAATATAGTTATGAGACAATGGTTTTAGAAAATCCAGAAATCAACGCCATTATAAAACAAATTTCTATTGTAGAAATGCATCATTTAGAAATTCTTGGAAAATTAATTAAAGCACTTGGAAAAATGCCTATTTATGCTACAAATGAATGTCTTAAAATAAGTTATTGGAACAGCGATTTTATTTACTATGATATGGATTTAGCAACAATTTTAGAGATAAATATTGAAGAAGAACAGCAAGCCATTTATAATTACCAGATGGTCTTAAATGTAATCGAGGATATCTATGTAAAAGAAATTATCAAAAGAATTTTAGAAGATGAGTACTTACATTTAGAAATTTTTCAAAAACTAAAAGAAAACATCTGACAATATTCCAAATGGAATGTTGTTTTTTTTCGCTATTTCGTTTATACTTATATTTATATAAGATAGAAATGGGTGGGGCTATGGAAGAAGCAAATAATACATTTGATGTCATCGTTATCGGTGCCGGAAATGGAGGATTAGTAGCTGCGTTAACATTACAAAAAAAAGGTAAAAAAGTGTTATTATTAGAAAAGGGAAGAGTTCCAGGCGGATTTGCCTCTTCATTTAAAAGAGGGCGTTTTGAATTTGATGCCAGTTTACACGAATTATGTGAATATGGAACTCCAGAAAATAAAGGAGAAGTTTATTATCTTTTTGAAAGTTTAGGACTCACAGACAAAATAACGATGATACCAATTCAAGAAACATTTTCGATTTATACATTAGATACACATGAACAATATACAATGCCAGTTGGAAAAGAAGCCTTTTTAGGACAAATGGAAAAATATGTTCCAAATAGTACAGCCAGCATGCTTCATTTTTTTGATCTTTGTGAAGAAGTGAAACAAGCACTAGCATATTTAAATGAAACAAAAGGTCATCCCGATACAAATGTTTTAATGGAAAAATTTCCAAATTTCATGGTGGTGGCACCTTATTCAGTTCAAAAAGTACTAGAAAAAATTAGAATGCCTATCAAAGCTCAAGAAATTTTAACAACATATTGGAGCTATTTAGGAAGTCCAGCAGAAAGTCTAAGTTTTGTACATTATGCTTCAATGATTTATTCTTATATTACAAACGCACCAGTAATTCCTAAAAATACAAGTCATGAAATATCCCTTACATTAAGTGAAGAGTTCACCAATTTAGGAGGAAAATTAGAATACCTTTCTCCAGTAAAAGAAATTTTGATAGAAAACGGAAGTGTACATGGAGTAATTACCGAAGACAATCGTCGCTTTTTAACGAAACATATAATCGCAGACATTTCACCTCACGAAGTATATACAAAACTTATTGATCAAGAAAAAGTTCCAGATAAAGCCAAAAAGTTTGTAAGTTCTAGAGTTCTAGGAGCAAGAGGTTTATGTGTTTATCTAGGGCTAAATAAAAGTATGGAAGAACTTGGATTAGATCGGTATTCTTATTTTATCTATCACACTTTAAACAGTAATGTAGAGTATAAGAGAATGCACAATTTATATAATGGGAATTTAGTTGCTACTTTACAAAACAATCATGAAGACACTTCAATCATGTGTTTAACCAGCTTACTTTTTGGAGATGTATTCGATCAAGAAGTTACAGAAGAAAACTATTATGAAGTAAAAGAAAAAATAGCAGAAAATATGGTTAGATCTTTTGAAGAAGCTACCCATGTAAACATTCATGAAGCCATTGAAGAAATTGAAATTGCAACACCCGTAACATTTGCAAGATATACAAATCATCCAGATGGAGTAATATATGGTTATTTAGCACAAGGATATGATAATTTATTACCAAGAATTATGAATGAACCAAATGAAATGTATATTAAAAATCTGCATTTTTGCGGTGGTTTTGGCTCAAGACTTTCAGGATATAGCTCAGCCTATCTAAATGGTGAGCAAGAAGCTTTAAAAACTTTTGGGGAGATGAAAAATGACACAATTTAAAATTGGAATAAATGCGAAAATGGATATGCTTAAATTCAAAAATTTAGGTCAAGAAAGAGAAAAAGAAATAAATAAAACTAAAATAGAGAATATAAATACATATCAGGTAAATAAATTGGCTTCCGTTTTACATCCTGCTAAAATTAAAGTCAAAGTTGCAAGAATAAAAAAAGAAACAGAAGATGTAAAATCCTTTTATTTACAGCCTATAAATCAAGAAAAAATGCCTCCGTTTTTACCGGGAATGTACATTACTTTAATTATTAAAAAAGATGGCAGAACTTATAAAAGAGCTTATTCTATAAGTGGAAGCGATCCAAATCGTTCTTACTATCGCATTACGATCAAAAAAGTAACGAATGGAATGGTTTCAAATTATATGTTTGAAGAATGCTTAGAAAATGACTCATTCACGATTTTAGGGCCATTCGGCCAGTTTACATATCAACCACTAAGAGACTCTAAAAAAATGGTATTTATTGCCGGTGGAAGTGGTATTACTCCATTTATGTCCTATTTGCAAAATGATCATTTTATAAAATCCATTGAATCTTTAACCTTATTTTATGGAGCAAAAAGTGAATTTGATTTAATTTTCAAAAAAGAAATAGATGAAATAGCAGTAAATAACCCTAAAATAAAAGTGATTTATGTTTTAAGTGAACAAAAAAGAGATGGGTATGCTTATGGATTTATTGATGAAGAAAAATTATTAAGCGAAAATTTAGAGGGAAAAAGTATTTTTGTAAGTGGACCAACAGCAATGTATTTTTCTTTAAATGAAATTTTTAAAAAATTAGATGTGCCAAATAAATTTGTTCGTCATGATATTTTTAAAGAAGTTCCAAAAAATCTTCAAAATGAAACATTTACCTTAACCATTAAAATGCTCGATAAAACTATTACTATCCCTTGCCATGGCAATGAGACATTAATAAAGAGCATGGAAGTGGGGAGAGTCAAAACTCTTATACATTGTACAGTCGGAGAATGTGGATTTTGTCGAAGTAAGCTTTTAAGTGGTGAAGTCATAACAGAAAATTCTAAAGTTCGTACAAAAGATCAAGAAAAAAAATATATTCACCCCTGCGTAACTTATCCATTAAGCGATGTTACTATTGAAGTCCCAATAAAGTAAGTATAAACTTGCTTTTTTTTAAAACTTTTTCTATACTTTAATGGGAGATGTCTATGAAAGTACTTAAATGGAAAAAAGAAAAGAAAAATATTTATGAAGTAACTTTAGAAAATGGGCAAACTATTTCTTTTTATGACGCTATTGTTCTAAAATATTCTTTAGTTTTAAAAAAACAATTTACTGAAAAAGAAATAGAAGCATTACAAAAAGAAAATCAATCCTTAGAAGCTTATTATAAAGCTTTGCAAATTCTAAATCGTAAAATGAGATCCTCTTTAGAAATAGTAAAATTTTTAAAAAAAGAAGGATTTTCTAAAGAAGATATTGAACAAACGATAGAAAAACTAACCAATGAAGGGTATATAGATGATGAACGGTATGCAGAAGTATTTCTTCACGATAAAATAGCTTTGACAATCGATGGACCATATAAAATTGAAAAAGAACTAAAACAACTAGGAATAGAAAAAACAAAGGTTTTTGAAACAGATCCGAAAATATGGGAAGAAAAAATAGAAAAAATGATTCAAAAAAAACTCTTAAATAGAAAACAAGAAAGTGCTATGATGTTTAAAAATAAACTGAAACAATATCTAATATTACACGGTTATACAGAAGAAATGATTGAAGAACCTCTTTCAAAATTATCTTTAGAAAATGATATAGAGAAACTTCAAAAAGAAAAAGAAAAACTTAAACAAAAACTTTCTCAAAAATATGCAGGAAGTGCTTTAGATTATCAAATCAAAATTCGCTTATATCGCAAAGGATATAGAAAAGAAGAGATCGATCAAGTTTTTGAATCATAAAAAAAATGGCTTAATTTTAGCCATTTTTTAATTACTACTTGAATTTGCTTTAATATTAGCAATTTGATTTGCAATATAATCAGAATACTTCTTAGCAATATCAGAATCATTAATGGTCATACCATATTCTTTACGTAACTCATCTAAAGCAGTTACTTGAATCGTTTGATCTGCAGAAATTTTTTGGTTAGCTAATGTTTCTGTAATTTCATCTTTTTTATCTTCTAAAGAAGGTTTTTCAGCACTGCTTTCTCTAAAGATAACATGATAACCTAAACTAGTAGTAATCACAGAAGTAGAATATTCACCATCTTTTAAATTACGAGCAGCCTTTAAAATTTCATCATAAGAACTAGATAAAGTTCCTGTATTGATTGCTCCTAAACTTCCTCCATTGTTCTTTGTAGCTTCATCATCAGAATATTCCTTAGCCAATTCTTTAAAAGTAGCCAATTTGTCTTCTGCTGCATTCAACTTTTCAATAATTTCGTTGATTTTATTTTTTGCTTCAGTTTCTAATTTTTCTTTATCTTCATCCGAAGTATCGTCTGTAACACCTGTTTTTACTAAAATATGATCTACAGTAACATCGCCATAAATATTTTTGTCGTAGTAACCTTTAATTTCATCTTCAGTAACTAAAGATTTCCCATAATCTAAAATCGCTTTATTTCTTAAAGTACCTAAATAAATCGTTTCTTTACCAGCATCAACAGAACCATAATAAGAAATAACGGTCGTTTCTCCATATGTATCAATCATAGATTTAATGGTACTTTCAGCTTCTTTTTTAGCATCTTCTAAATCATCCGCATATTTTTGCTCTAAAATTTCTGTATCCATTAGAGAAATAATAGCACTTAAAGAATAATTTTCTTTCATTTTAGCATAAAGTTGATCTGCAGAAATACTCTCTGTTCCTTCATTAAAACTAACCACAGCTTGACTGCCATCAGATAGGGTAGGAATTGTTTTTCCACATCCGCATAAAAGCAAGGTACAAGCCCCAAGAATGACGATTTTTTTTGTTTTGTTTTTCATTTTTTCACTCCCATCGTTAAAACATATTTATTATATCAATAGACTTTAAGAAATACAAGTTTTATATGTATGCACCAATTGAAAAATTAACCATAAACTATATTGAAAAGACAAATAAAAGGAGGGAGTTTATGAACTGCTGTCGTGAAAATGGACTTGGACCTGCAATCATTTTGGTATTATTCATCTTACTAATTTT
>CALVOC010000068.1 GCA_944350145.1 uncultured Bacilli bacterium | reverse complement strand
AACTCTTCTAGCAAGATACCCCCCCCCAAGCGTTAAAATGCTTGTAAGAAGGATTCCTAAAACAAGAACTTTTTTCTTCATTTCCTTATCCTCTTTTCTACTGTTTAAATTATAACAAAGTTTATCCAAAATAACAAATTAAAAAGATTGCAAATAAACAAAAAAGAAGTTTTTTAAAAACTCCTTCTAACTATTTCTTTCTAAAGATTCCATAATCTTAGGCAACATTTGTTTTTTACGAGAAACTAAATCTGGAATAAATGTTCCTTGTTGTAAATTTTGAATTCCAAAACTATCTTCAACGATATTTTTAGAATCATCATTAAATAAAACATAAGAACCATTTTGAATAATGTCGGTAATGAACAAGGTTACAGTACCATAGTCTCCCTTAGCTATTTCATTTAATTTATCAACATATTCTTGTAAATTTTCTTTAATAGAATCAAAATCCATTGTAATAACTTGACTAATCCCTAAATTTTCATTTCCAACTTTATAAGATTTAAAATCTTGATAAATAATATCTTCAACAGCCATACCTAAGATACTGCTACCAGCCTTAAGCATTTCATAGCCATATTTTTCATAATCTTCTCCACAAATTTTAGACAAAGCAAGAACTGCGATCCGATCACTTTCTGTCGTAGTTGGACTTTTTAAAATTAAAGTGTCGGATAAAATAGCGGATAACATAAGTCCAGCAATCTCTTTTGGTATTTCCACATTTTTCTCTTGATACAATTGATATAAAATTGTACAAGTACAACCAACTGGCATACAACGAACATTGATTGGAATAGATGTACCAATAGCTCCTAAATTATGATGATCAATAATTTCTACAATATTGGCTTCATCAATGCCTGGTACACTTTGCTCTAAATTATTATGATCTACTAAAACCACATTTTTCTTATCATAACTGCCAACGTCAGTAATTCGAATCAACCCTAAACATTCATTTTTATTATTTAAAACTGGATAGTTTGTATGTCCAAGTTTGTTTGCTTCAGCAACAAAATCAGTTAAATAATCCAATTCATGAACAACCATTGGATTTGGATTCATAATAATAGTTTTAACATAATTACTTAAAGCAATTTGAGTGCAAGTATTATAAGTATCTAAAGAACTACTAATTACACTAACTTTATTTTCTTTAGCTAACTCTAACAATTCCGAATCTAAAGTGCAACTATTGGTTAATACTAATAATGAAACTTTAGAAAGAATTCCATGTTTTATAACTTTATATCTATCTCCAACAATTAAAATATCACTTTCATTTAATGGAGCCTTTTCAATAAAAGTTTGACTTTGATAACTTC
The DNA here is from genome assembly GCA_944350145.1 of uncultured Bacilli bacterium. Lineage (GTDB taxonomy): Bacteria > Bacillota_I > Bacilli_A > RF39 > UBA660 > Ventrenecus. The sequence continues at coordinate 4,645 of CALVOC010000068.1, read as the reverse complement.
CCGCATAAGTCTCCCCATCAAATTCATCTTTAAATTTTAAAATCTCTTGACCATTCACAGCTTTTAAAATCAAATCATAACTAGTATTTAAATGACTCTGTGTTTTTTCAATAAACATCATAGCAATTTCTTTTAAAGTAATTAAACTAATTAATTTCTTTTTTTCATCAACAATTGGAACAGCTGTGCAATGTTTTTTTTGCATAAAATCTACAACATCTTTAATAGAAACCAAATCCCGTAGCATAAAACCTTTGCAATAATGAATATCGCGAACTTGAACTTTAACGTTATTCAAATAATCTGGTTCCTTTACTCCAAAATGTTTTAAAACAAAAGTACTTTCTTTATTAATATGTCCTAATACTCTAGGTAGAGTATTTTCACCTAATTGATTTTTCAAATAAGAAAAACTAATAGCAGAACAAACACTATCGGTATCTGGATTACGATGTCCAAAAATATAAGTTGCTTTCATAAATTCCTTCCCTTTCCTGTTTATAAATATACCACAACCACCTGAAATTTCAAGTTTTTTCTATAGTGAAAACCTCTCATATCGTGTATAATAAAGATGAAAGAAGGGATTTTTATGTTCGAACTTATTTCCAAATATACTCCAAGCGGCGATCAACCAAAAGCAATTCATGAATTAGTAAAAGGAATTGAAGAAGGAAAAAAAGAACAAGTTTTATTAGGAGCAACTGGTACAGGAAAAACTTTTACAATTGCCAATGTAATTAAAGAAGTAAATAAACCGACATTAGTTTTAGCTCATAACAAAACTTTAGCTGGACAACTCTATTCAGAATTAAAAGAACTTTTTCCAAATAATCATGTAGAATATTTTGTCTCATACTATGATTATTATCAACCAGAAGCTTATGTTCCTTCTAGTGATACGTACATTGAAAAAGACTCATCCATAAACGATGAAATAGATGAATTAAGACACTCAGCAACTTCTGCCCTAATTAATTATAAAGACACCATTGTAGTAGCCAGTGTTTCATGTATTTATGGTATTGGTGAAAAAGAAGAATATATGCATAAAATGCTTATCCTAACTATGGGAGACACGATAAGAAGAAATGACATTATTAATCGATTAGTGGATATGGCCTATGAAAGAAATGACATTGATTTTCACCGCGGTACCTTCAGAGTTCGGGGCGACATTATTGACATTGTTCCAGTAAACGAGCACGCAAGCGGAATAAGAATTGAATTATTTGGCGATGAAATCGATGCCATAAGAAAATTTGATCCTGTTACTGGAGCAATTACTAAAAATGTAAAAAGTATCACCATTTCCCCAGCAAGTCATTTCGTTACCAGCGATGAAAAAATGAAAGAAGCCATTAAAAGAATTGAAGAAGAACTAAAAGAAAGATTAGAAGAACTAAAATCTCAAGGAAAATTAGTAGAAGAACAACGTCTAAGAGAAAGAACAAATTATGACATAGAAATGCTAAAAGAAACAGGTTTTTGTAGTGGTGTTGAAAACTACTCACGACACCTTGCTTTAAGAGGTCCAGGTGAAACACCAACTTGTTTAATTGACTTTTTTCCAAAAGACTTTTTGCTTGTCGTTGACGAATCCCATGTAACCTTACCACAAGTTAGAGGAATGTATAATGGAGATAGAATGAGAAAACAAACTCTAGTAGATTATGGCTTTCGCTTACCAAGTGCTTTAGATAACCGTCCATTAACTTTCCAAGAATTTGAATCAAAAATAAATCAAGCCATCTATGTATCTGCAACACCTGGTGATTATGAACTTGAAAAAACACATGGAGAATATGTAGAACAAATTATTAGACCAACCGGTCTATTAGATCCAACAATCGAAGTAAAACCAACCGAAGGACAAATCGATGACATCATAAATGAAATTCGCACAAGAATAGCCAAGAATGAAAGAGTTTTAATCACTACTTTAACCATTAGAATGAGCGAAGAATTAACAAATTATTTAAAAGAAATGAACATTAAAGTAGCCTATCTTCACAATGAAATAAAAACATTAGAAAGATTAAAAATCATTCACGATTTACGAGCTGGAATTTATGACGTTGTAGTAGGAATCAATCTTTTAAGAGAAGGAATAGATATTCCAGAAGTGAGTTTAATCTGTATCCTAGATGCCGATAAACAAGGTTTCTTACGAAGCACAAGAAGTTTAGTTCAAACAATCGGTCGATGTGCCAGAAACGCAAATGGTCATGTAATCATGTATGCTGACACCATAAGTGATGCGATGAATGAAGCAATTACCGAAACTAAAAGAAGAAGAACAATTCAAGAAGAATACAATAAAGTTCATGGTATCATTCCAAAAACAATCAAAAAAGAAATTAAAGATGTTATTTCAAATGAAGTAAAAGAAAAAGTAGAAAAGAAAACTATTTCTAAAAAAGAAAAAGAAAGAATTATAAACGATTTAGAACAAGAAATGCAATTAGCCGCTAAAAATCTTGACTTTGAAAGAGCAATGGAACTAAGAGATATTCTTTTTGAAATGAAAAGTTCAAAATAAAAAGTTTATAGAAACTTATCTATAAACTTTTATTTTTTTAATTTAGGAAGATCAAAGCCTTCAGGAGGTTTGTTAGAAAAACTTTCATTCTTAACATTTCGATATTTTTTATGAAGTATTGGATCTGGATCTGTCTTTTTACGTGTAATAGAATACTTTCGTTGTAAATTAAGTTCAATTTTTTCCTTTTCTTTTTTTATTTTATCCTTATGTTTTTTTTCTTTTGAATGCAAGTCTTCAACTTGATTTTTAGCCCCAACTAACCTAAATAATTTCAAAACATCACTAATAATGATAATTAAAGCTGGAATAACAACAACGATTAACCAACCACCTTTAGTAGCTAAGAAAGATTGAAGTCTTCCTAATTGAGGGATTCGAAATAATACTTTTCCTTGAACATTAGAAAATGGTACATAAGCAGTATCCGGACTCAAATTAGCATCTCCCTTAGTTTGATAAGAATAACCGTTTGCATCATTTTTTATATTAACAACCCGATGAGTAATAACCATACCTTTAGTTAATGAAGAAGTAGAAACGAAAGTAATAACATCTCCTATTTTAATATCTTCAGGATTTTTGACTGTTTGATCAACAATAACATCATAACGATTAATGTTGGGCTCCATACTACCAGTTAAAATTGTATAAAGTCCAATAACAGGCCTGTATTCCTCACCTTTCTCAGCATAAATCTTAGTTGAAACAAAATAATAAAGTAAAAAAGCAGCAATCAAAATTAAGATCACAAAAATAGTCCACGAAAGAACACCTATTATGAATTTAAATGCATGAGAAAAAGAACCATAATTTTTCATTTTTACTTTCTGATTCATAACGATACCCTTTCTACTCTTACTATAACCATATTATAATAAATAATACCAAAAATTACAAGCGAAGAAAAAAGAGCTACTCACTAATTAAGCTCTACTTCTAAATCTGCAGTAAATCTCTTTCCTTGCTGATAATCTTGATTTTCACCAGTATCAACAAACCTATAAGTTAATTTGTAACGATATGTTGTATGTGGAGGAATAATAATATTTTGCAATAAATATCCATCCGAAGTTGGTGAAGCTGTTTCAGCTATTTTTAAAATTCCATCTTGTAATAATGAATACACAAATTCACTAGCAGGATTAAATTCATTATAAACATTTTTAAATTTAATATTAAACGCAATACTGTAGTTACTTGTATTATTTACAGTAAATTCTTGCGTTCCAGACCAATTTGGTGTAACATTTTGAGCATTAATACCATTTAAATAACTTACATACAATATACGATTTTCTTCTGTACTAATATTAACATTATTATCTCCTGTATTCACAGTACTGCAATTTACATCACATTTGCCATCACCATTGGTATCACAGTTTACATCACAAACTCCATCATCATCTAAATCAATATTAATATCTGGACTTCCATCACCATCAGTATCGATATTGGTATCTGGTTTGCCATCACCATCTGTATCACAATTCAAATCACACTTGCCATCACCATCTGTATCGACATTGACCGATCCTCCTGTACCATCATCAACATTAATATCTGGATCCCCGTCTCCATCAACATCGATATTTGTATCAGCTTTTCCATCACCATCAGTATCAATGTTTACATCAGGTTTACCATCACCATCTAAATCAATATTTATATCTGGCCATCCGTCATTATTCGTATCACAATTTAAATCGCATTTGCCATCACCATTGGTATCTTGATTCATGAAATTTTCATCAGGATTTCCATCACCATTAGTATCTTTATTAAAGGTAGGCTCTTTATTATCACTATAATCAATATTTATATCTGGCTTACCATCACCATTTGTATCACAGTTTACATCGCATTTACCGTCGCCATTCAAATCAATATTTATATCTGGTTTTCCGTCACCATCTATATCAATATTAGTGTCTGGAAATAAATTATCATCAGTATCAATATTTACATCAGGTTTACCATCACCATCTAAATCAATATTTATATCTGGATGTCCATCATAATCCGTATCACAATTTAAATCGCATTTGCCATCACCATTGGTATCTTGATTCATGAAATTTTCATCAGGATTTCCATCAC
>CALVOC010000067.1 GCA_944350145.1 uncultured Bacilli bacterium | reverse complement strand
GGAAAGCATCTGAATTTCAAATGTATCAATTATTACTATAACACACTCACATGGATTCTTACAAATCGATTAAAAAAATATCACCAGCAAAATCATATAAGTTATCAAACAGATATTTATGAATTTGTTTATAACTTTGATATCATTTATATTACCACTTGAAAAGAATTCTTTAACAGTCTCTAAACTTTTTTATCTATTTCGATCATAAATTTTACCACATTTTACAAACGTTTCTACTACTTTTACACTTCCATATTTTAGCATAAAATCGCTGTTTTTCAATAGATATCGTCATTAGAAACGGCCACCTCCGCCGCCTCCGCCGCCGAAGCCACCGCCAGAAGAGAATCCTCCGCCTCCACCACTGCCACTAGACCAGCTTGATCCTCCTGAAGAGGAAGAGGAAGAAGAAGAACTATACACATGTCTTAATGATGCACTAACCCCAGTTGAAATCATATGAAAATGTGTAAATATAAATGGATCTATTAAATTTGTTTCTGAAATATTCATTTGTTGAATTTTGATTTGCATTGTTTTAGAAAGTTTATCTGCACATCCAAGTGCAACAGCATAAACTAAATATTTTTCCCATAAAACAACTTCTGGGAGTTCCTTTTCATCCATTCGTCCAAAATTTTTTAAAAAGCGTTTAAAAGCTTTCCATTTTGCATAAGCTAAAGCACCTTCAGGAGTTCTTTTTTTTATAGAACGAATATATATCCATAAACAAATAGCCAAAATAGCCAGCAAAATATAATAAGGAAAAGCTGTGTAAACAAAATGATTATTATAGACAAGCAAAATAATTCCTACAAAAACATAAGTTAAAACCACTGCCAAAAAGACTTTACTTCTAGATTTAATTTTATATTCTATAGTATCTTTATTTTCAACAGAACGAGAAAAGACTTTACTTCGAAAATTAAAAACCAGAATAGCAAGAAAGCACAAAATAGGTTGATCTAAAATTATACATATAATAAAGAAGAAAAAGAATATAGAATTGGCCGCCCAATCTGCTGAAACTTTTTTTTGAATTTTTGATCCATCTTCTACAAATAATTTATGTGAAATAGCTTCTTCTAAACATTCATCATAAACTTTTTTCCATTTACTATAAGATACATTGGATCTGGTTTTCAATTTTTTTAAAGAAATAGATTGAGCTGAACCAAAAACAAAACTTAAAATAGCTTTTTCTTTGGAAGTTAACTCTTCTAATTTAGATTCGTTTTTTCTTAAAACGACATTTTTTTTATCTTTCGTATCTTCCAATAAAATAACTTTTTTATCAATTAACAATAAAATTTCAGCCGATACGGCACTAACTGGAATTCGCTTATCAAATAAATATCTAACAGTAGAAGGTGAAAAATCATTAGGAAAATCCCGCATATATTGATGTGGAAAAGATACTCGATATTCACGATCACATGTGAAATATAAATAAAAGCCATCCAATACAAGAAAAATCAAAACACCAGCAATAATAAATAAAGACTTTTTATTATATTCTTTTTCTTGAGTTATTAAAATTTCTTTTACACTGGCCAACTTTTTAGATAAATCTTGTTTCAAACTTTCATTAGTTAAAACGGAAACTTTTTCCAAAGCAGATTTATATACATAGTAGTCTGGATCATCTAAAGCCCAATTCGTCCATTCTTTTGCATCACTTTCCTCTTTTAAAACCACTTCTTCTAAAAGAGCTTCTAGTCTTGAATTTAAATCTTTTAAAATTTCCTCATCACTAAGTTTAGAAGCATACCACAAAGCATTTTCATAACAACTCCTTCTAGGAGATTCCTCACAAGATTCTAAAATTTCATATGCTTCCTCTTGATATTGATATTCACGTTGTTCTCGTTCATAATTTGCTTGATTAGCTTTATCTTCTTCAAAATTCAAAATTTTATCTAATGCAACAACATGAGTCTTTTTTGAAGATGCAGAAAGAACATCTTTATCAAAAACAGCCCGAACATCAATAGCTTGATAACTACGAACATTATGAACTTCAGCATATAAAGTATTTTGATCCAATTTTTTTACCACACCATTTAAAGGACCATGAGCCCAAACACGGAACTCATTTTGATTATTAGGAAATGTAATCGTAACTTTTAAAGTTCCAATCGATTCAGATAATCCATTCCCAACAACATTCCAAAAAAGTTCTCCTACATCTTCATGTAAAACTCCCATATCTTTAAGAGTATATTTTAAATAAAAAGCTTCCTTTTTACTAGAAGGCAAAAAAATTCGATAAGATTCTCCATTTGAATAAGACTTCGTAGTATATACACCATAATCACCAGAATCGGCACTTGAAACTTCTTCAAATTTTAATCCAGATATATTTTGAAAATTAAAATTTTCATCAATTGGCAAAGCTCGTATCTCTTCTAAAAAAATACCAGATCCATTATGAATACTACTACCTCCATAATATTCTAATTCTGGCCTAAATGGATAAGCATCATCATTTTTAAAGAAAATATCTCTATCCATTCCATTAAAGGTGCCATTTAAATAAAAATATTCTTCAACTTGCAAATCGCCATTTTCTTGTAAAACAGCATTGACATAATAATTTTCTATTCCAGTCTCAGCATGAACTAAAACAGGAACAAAAAGCAAAAGACTAAATATCAATTTTTTAAAAAAAATCATCCTTCTCACCCTAAAATTATTATATAAGAAAATAAGAGATTTGCAAACTATTTCTGCTTACGATACTGAATACCGTAAGTAATTTTAAGTAAAACCTTCCATGGAAGAAATCTTGAAAAAAACAATCCCAGTTTCATCGAAAGTGTTGGAACAATAATTAATTTTTTCTGAAACATCTTATCAACTGCATACTTAGCAACATAACGACTATCAGCCTCTTTAACACTAAAACCTCCATGAGCTACTTTATTAAATTCTGTACTTACTGGTCCAGGACATAAAGCACTTATAACAACAGAACTTTTTTCATGCCTTAATTCTTCATAAATAGCCATTGTAAGTTTTAAAACATAGTTTTTTGTAGCATAATAGGTTGCCAATTTAGGTCCAGCTAAAAATCCAGCACTGCTGCAAACATTTAGAATATATCCACGATCTTCTTTTACAAATTTCTTTAAAAATAATTTTGTTAAAACATGATAAGCAACAACATTTAACTTGATCATTTCAAGTTCACGATCTAAATCAGTTTGAACAAAATCTCCAAACAAACCAAATCCCGCATTATTTATAAAAATATCAATTTTTTTATCTGAATACTTTTCATAAAGTTTATACAAATTTTTTTCTTCTAATAAATCTAAAACGACAATTTCAACATCGACATCTAATTCTTTTTTCAATGCTTCCAATCGTTCTTTTCTTCTAGCTACTAAAATCAAATCTATTTTTTTACTTGCCAAATAACGAGCCATATCTCTACCAATTCCACTACTAGCTCCTGTAATTAATGCAACCATATAATTCACCAACCTTACACTTAGTATACCCTAGAAAAAAGATTTTAGCAAAAATTTATTGTTTTTTATAATGATATTTTTTATAATAAATTTAGGATGATTAAAAAAAGGAGTTTATATGAAAAAAGGAAAGTATTTAATTATTTTAGGACTTATTTTATTTTTGACAAGTGGTTGTGAAATGGTAGCAACTTATGAAACCACAATCACAAAAGACAAACAAGTAAATCAAAAAATTGTCTTAGCAGTAGATAATGAAATGCTTGAAAATTTATTATCTATGCAAAACCCAAACAGCAATCAAGAATTTACAGAAGAAGAAAAATGGGAAATGTTAGATGAAATGCTTGACGAAGAAAATCAAGATTATGAAGGATACACCAAAGAACGTTATGAAACAACAGATTTAAAAGGTTATGCATTTACTAAAAATCTTGGAAACATTGAAAATTTAACAGGAGATACAATTAACTTCTCTTTAGAAGATGAACCTACCGAAAATATTATAATGTTTACCAAAAAAGGAAACAATTATTTCACAGAATTTGAAGCCGGTGAACCATTTGATACAGATGACACAGACCAATACAACATAGATTATACAGTAGAATATATTGTAACCTTACCTACTAAAGCAATAAATCACAATGCAACAACAATAAGTGAAGACGGGAAAACATTAACATGGGATTTAACTACTCCAATTAGTACAATCTCTTACGAATTTGCTTTTGCAAACAATACCATTTTATATATAATTATTGGTGGAGTAGCTGTCGTTATCCTATTAGGTATTGGAATATTTTTATATTTAAAAAGAAGAAAATAAAATTTAAAAAAAAATCATCCAAAAAGGAATGAATTCAAAAACTCATTCCTTTTTTATTGTTCAATCCGGTAAGGATTTGAAGCCGTGCCATCTCCAGTATTTAAGCTATCTGGTTTTAGATTTATAACAGGACGAATTGCATACGGATAACTCACAGTAGTGGTGTAATTTGCATAGCCATTGCCACCAACAAAACGCACAACCGCCTGATTGTCAGCAAAGCTGTGAGGCGACATAGTCCAATAAACGTCTCCTGTATATAAATAATAATTATAATTATTAGCATTATATCCTCCGGCTAAATAGACTTCATCAATTGTGAGTAATCCTATTGGATACACTAAATCTCCATTGCCGATGGTCTCATCATTTACCGTAAATCGATCATTTTGTTGTATACAATTTAATGTTACTCCACTACTACTTGAATAACCATACCAACGGTACGCTGTTAATTCTGGTCCATATCCTAAATTCGTATATCCACTTGGCTTTGTATAATAAAAACTTCGATCATTGCAAAACAATGTATCAGCTAAATATTGCTCATATTCGGTATTCTTTATATGACTTTCATACCATTCATCTACTATCTCTTTTATAACACTATCATTTGTATTTTCTTGTGCTTTTTCTTTACTTGTTGTTCCATATCTTACATAACTATATCCAAACCTAGCATTACTACTGCCATCACTTGGTTCTACACTTGTTACTTTATATACATAAGAATTAGATGAACTAGATGTACTGTTCATAGTATACCAACCAATATAGTCATCTGTAATTTCAGTTCCTAATAAACCAATTGGATCTTTTAAAGTAAAACGATCTGTAGCTACATCATATATATATTCTTTAGCATAGTATATCGTAGTAGTTGCGGCATGAATTCGCGTACCATCTTGAGTACTTCCTTCTACTATCCCATCTCGATTTCCATACATATAGCCTACTCCAGCATTATCCATGTATACATAAGAATTTACAGGTTCTTGAACATTATCTTTTTTCCAATAATAGTTATATCTACTTTCTCCTATTTGAGTATATTTAGTACTAACATCATTATATCCATTTTTTAAAACTTCCTCTTTATTATCTAAAGCATCTATGACACTGGCATCTCCTGCATAGATCATTCTTATTGATCCATCACCATTCATTCTTAAAATTCGCCAATAATATCCTGCAAACTTCACCCAGTTATTTTCAACATTTCCTCTGAAATAATAACTAGTTCCATAATCATCTGGAGCACTACAAAGATAGCCATTTGTACCTTCAATATCTGTTATCTGAACTGTTCCGTTATTATTGACTTTTGGACAAGCTCCCGTATCATCTAATTGAGCTATAATACTACAATTTATGCTATCTTCTCCATACTTTTCTACACATAAATCATAATCCGTTGCTTTTTTAAAATATAAATCACAACGAGTTTTATAGTTAGTTAAACCTTTTACAATTGGTGCCCAAGCTTCACTATCCCAAGATATAGTAACACTTGCATCTTCCGTGCCATTTACAAAACAAGTTGCTCGATCAAAAATATAATTGTCGGCATTATCTTTTCCTGGAATCGTGCTTTGTTTTTCATCATCAACATAAATTGCAAGTTCTAAATTTTCATCTTGATCTAATTCTGGAATAACTCTTCTAGCAAGATACCCCCCCCCCAAGAGTTAAAATGCTTGTAAGAAGGATTCCTAAAACAAGAACTTTTTTCTTCATTTCCTTATCCTCTTTTCTACTGTTTA
>CALVOC010000066.1 GCA_944350145.1 uncultured Bacilli bacterium | reverse complement strand
GTGTCAGTTTAAAAATTGCTCATAAAGAACATATTTTTTTGAAAGGTGAGAGTGGAACTGGAAAAAGTACTTTTTGTAGATTATTGGTAAAAGAAGTTTTAAATTATGAGGGAACTATTTTAATTGGAAAGCAAAATTTATTGGATTATAATCTAGCTACGATTCGGGATAATATTGTGTATTTAAGTCAAAATGAGCCTATTTTTTGTGGTAGTATTCGGGATAATATTTGTTTTTATTCTGCAGTGGAAGAGAAAATGTTTCAAAAAATTTGTCAAATCTGTCATATAGAAGAAATTGTTTGTAAAAAAGGACTTCGTTATGAATCCTATATAGATGAATCTAGTGTTTCTGGAGGTGAAAGGCAGCGTCTTGTTTTAGCTAGAACTTTATTAAAAGAAGGCCAAATCTATCTTTTAGATGAATCTTTAAGTGAGGTAGATGCTAAGTTAGAAAAAGATATTTTAAAAAAGCTTCGAACTTTCTTAAAGGATAAAACTCTTGTTTACATCAGTCATCGAGATCAATCCAAAATGTTTGAAAGAGTGGTGAATTTTCGTTAATGTACCGTAATCGTTTTGCTTTAAAAAAATTAAAACCTAATAAAGTTTTGGGATTTTTTCTTCTTTGTTCTTTTTTGATTTTTTTGATTTTTTCAATTTTTGCAAAATTTTCTTTTGCTAAAACTTATACTGGAACGTATCTTTGTTCTAAGAATGAATGTACTCTTACTTCTATGTTGCTTGTACAAGAGATAGAAAATTTGAATTCTAAACAGAATATTTATATTGGTGAAGAACAAGTTGAGTTAAAAATTAAAACTTTTAAAAATGTTCAATATTACGATGCTATTCCGGTTCAAGAAGTTGTTTTTATTGTTCCTAAATTTGATTTTTTTAATTATCAGATGCTTTCTTATACTTTTGATTTTCCTAAAAAAAATATTTGGCAGATTTTATGGGAAAATTGGAAAGGAGGTGAGGATGTATTTTAATTTGTAATGAAGAATTGCTTAAAATTAAAGGTGGAGGATGGCTTTTAGTTACGGGCATTATAGCTGGGGTTGTAATTTTTGTTATCGGAGCAATCGATGGCTTTTTAAATCCGATATCTTGTAATAAGTAGAAAGGAGATTTTATGATTTATTCAAGAAAAGAATTGTTAGAAATTCAAGGTGGAAGTATAAGTGCTACAATGATTAATGCTATCGTGCGTGGTTTTCAATTTCTATTTGAAGTTGGAAAATCTGTAGGCTCTTCTATTTCTAGAATGATTTCTAAAAATTATTGTTAATAAAAAAATCCTTTTTTAGTTTTACTAGAAAAGGATTTTGTATTCTAATGTTTTGTTAAATATAGATCGTAATATTCATCATAAGTAATACCTAATTCATGGACTTTCGTTGCGTGTTCTACACCGATGTATCTTATGTGCCAAGGTTCCTCTTGATATCCTGTAATTGTTGAGTTGTTTTTTGGGTAGCGGACAATAAATCCATATTTATAAGAATTGTTTAACATCCATTCATAATCGGCATCTGTTAAGTTATCCCAGTGGCTGCTACTTCTTACATCTAAAGCAAGTCCAGTTTGATGTTCGGAGTGTCCTGGTCTAGCTGAGTAGGTGTCGACAACTTCTTTTGGGTCTCTTCCTAAATAGTTGGTATATAATCGATTTTGATAATCATAAGAACGATAAGTGCTATAAGGGATAATATAAACATTATCTAATTTGGCTGCAGCTAGTAATTTTTCAAAATCGTCTACTGCATCGTCTTTTATTTGTAAAGAAGGAAAACTCGGGATGTTTACTAAATCTTCTGGTACATAATCGGCCGGTAGGGCATGGCTTTTATTTACAAGTACTGTGATTGATCCTGGATCTGTAATTGTTTCTACCGTTTGATAAAAAGGTTCATCGAGATTTAAATTTACTCTAGTGACGGCATCTTTCATCTCTAAACCATTAGCACTTTGATAGGCTAAGTAACGATCGATTTTAGAAAAATCAAAATTGCTTATTTGATAAAATGGAGATAGGTCTACATAATTATTTGCTAAAATTTGTTCGATGTTTTGATCGCTCATATATTCATAGATTTGATTAATTTCATCTGGGCTATAACCTTTATCTAATAAGGAATTGGCTTCATCAATAAAATTTGTTTTTTCTTTTATTGTAATTCCTTTATTTACTAATATTTGTTCTTCTGTCAATGGCTTTTCATTAGGTTTATCTTGAAAAAAGTGAAGAATTACAAAACATAAACTGCTAATTATTACGCATAGGAAAAGAAGTACTACTCCAATCATTATTTCTTTTTTTAACTTTCTATGTGTCATTTTTACCACCTAATATTAGTATAGCACTTTTTGGTATATTTATATATTCTTAACATATTTTTTTACTAGAGGTGTACAATGAAAAAAATTCTGTGTTCTTTATTTTTGTTTCTTGTGGGAATAATGTCGGTTTCTGCTTTAGAAAGTACTGCTGATTTAGCTCCGAATAGTAAAAGTGCCATTTTATTAGACGCTACGACGGGAACAATTTTATATAAGAAAAATGAGCATGAAAAACTTGCTCCGGCTTCTATGACTAAAGTAATGAGTATGCTTTTAATAATGGAAGCTATCGATAATGGCAGTTTAAGTTTAGAAGATGAGGTAGTCATTAGTGAGAATGCTGCAAATATGGGTGGCAGTCAGGTTTATTTGCAAGCTGGGGAAGTTTATCAAGTGAAAGAATTGTTAAAAGGTATTGCTGTTGCAAGTGGAAATGATGCGGTGGTAGCTATGGCTGAAAAAGTGAGCGGAACTGTTGAAGAGTTTGTAAAAAGAATGAATGAACGAGCTAAGGAATTAGGAGCTGTTGATACAAATTTTGTCAATCCACATGGATTAGATGCTGAAAATCATTACACAACGGCTTATGATATGGCTTTGTTTGCAAAAGAATTGCTGAAACATCCAACTATTTTACAATATACAAGTATTTATGAAGATTATTTACAGAAAAAGGATGGCTCCAGTATTTGGCTTGTAAATACAAATAAATTGGTTCGATTCTATGATGGAGTCGATGGATTAAAAACTGGTTTTACGACAACCGCTGGATATTGTCTAACTGCGACTGCTAAAAAAAATAACTTGCGATTGATTTCTGTGGTAATGGGAGCAGAGACAAGTGATAAAAGGAGCAGTGATACGACAAATCTTTTGAATTATGGCTTTAATACTTATAAATCTCATGTTGTTTTAACTTCTAATGATTCTTTAGGAATTAAAAGAGTAGAAAATGGGGTAGTAGAACAAGTTGATCTTGTACTTACTAGTGATTATGTGAAACTTTTAAAACAAACAGATGCAAAGCCTAATGTTTCTTTTAATATCAAAGTAAATTCATTGGTGGCTCCTTTAAAAAAAGGAGATGTGGTTGGAGAAGCAGAAGTGGTAGATGAAAATGGCAACGTGGTAGATACTTTGTCGGTTACAGTAAAAGACGATGTTTCTAAAGCCAATTGGTGGGAGCTTTTCTTAAAAAATTTGAAACATTTAACTGCCGGTCAAATTTTACTAAAATAAATGTCAAATAAGCAAGAAATGGTTGCCTTTTCTTGCTTTTATTTTATAATTTAACTAGGTGAGCATCGTGAAGACAAAAAAGAAGTTAAAATTAAAGAAATCGGTTTTATTTAAGTTTATGGCTTTTTTGATTATTTTTTTAAGTGTTTTTGTTTTTGTTATGTTTATCCGTTTAAATGTGTTGCCTTTTCTTTATTTGGTTTTCGTTTTTCTAATTCTTCTCATTTTTGATTTTGTAGTTTATTTGTTGATGTCAAGAAAAAATGGAACCTGTCGGATGATCGGAACGATTTTATGCCTTTTTTTGTTCTGTTTTTATTTTGTTGGAATCAAATATCAAAATGTTACTTTAAATTTTTTGCATCAATTTTCATTTTTAAATATTGAAACGGAACATTATCAAATTATTGTTTCTAATGAAAGTTCTATTCAATCTTTAAATGATTTAACGAATCAAAAAATTGCTTTTGTAAAGGATCGTTTAGGAGCAAATAAGGCTTATGAAATGCTTAATAAAGAAAAAAATTTGAAGTTGGATTCTAAAGAAGATATTGGTCAATTAGTCGAGGCTTTTTTGAATCAGGAAGTAGATGTTATTTTGCTTGAGCGAACTGAGGAAGAACTTTATAATGATATGAATAGTACTTTTCGAGAAGGGCATAAAGTTTTAGATACTTTGAATATTGAGGTTCAAAAGGAAGACTTTCGAAAAGAAGTTAAAATCACTAAAGAGCCTTTTAGTGTTTATGTTACTGGAGTAGATACTTATGATGGCATTACAAGTGTTGCTAGAAGTGATGTAAATATGGTTATTACAGTAAATCCGATTACGCACCGAATTCTTTTGACCTCTATTCCTCGTGATTATTATGTTCAAATTCATGGCACGACTGGGTTAAAAGATAAACTTACTCATGCCGGTTTAAAAGGTGTGGAAACGAGTATTGGTACGATTGAAGATTTGTTAGAAATGGATATCAATTATTATATAAAATTTAATTTTACTGCTTTAATCCAAATTATCGATGCTTTAGACGGTATTGAAGTTAATTCTCCTTTTGCTTTTACAGCCGATTATGAAGAAGATACACACATTTATTATGAGTTTCAAAAAGGGATCAATAAGTTAGATGGCAAACAAGCTTTAGCTTATGTTCGGGAACGTTATGGACTAAGAGAAGGGGATGTTGCTCGTGCAAAGCATCAGCAACAGGTTGTAGAAGCTGTTGTAAATAAATTGACTACGACGACTATTCTTACAAAATACGGTGCTTTACTTGGAAGTATGGAAGGAAATTTTTCTACTAATTTTGATTTTGATAGCATTACTAGTTTTATTCAAATGCAACTGGAAAGTATGCCTTCTTGGACCATTGAAACACAAGTATTATCGGGATCCGATGCTTCAAGGAAAACTGCCTCTATACCAGATTTGTATTCTTCAGTTATGGAACCTTCTTTAGAAAGTGTTACAAATGCTATTCAAAAAATTGATGAAATTACAGGAATTCAAGAATAAATACTCTAAAAAAGTATTTATTTTTTTTAACCAATTTTGTCGAAGTTGTTTAAAAAATATAAAAAATTTTCTATATTAAAATAGGCAAGGTGATCTTATGTTAATTCTTAATATCGAAACACAAAAAGAAAATCTCTATGCAAGATTGGAAGGCAAGTTGACTAGAAAAGAAACCTATCAATTAGAACGTTATGTGATTCCTTATATTCAAAAAAATAAAATTAAAAACTTTATTTGTGATTGTAAGGATTTACGAAAGATCGATTTTTTTGGGAAACATGCCTTATTAAAAACAAAAGTAGTTTTAAAAAAGCAAAATGGGACTTTTCTTTTATGTGATGTAAAGGATAGTATTAAAAAAGAATTATTAGGATATCGTATGCGCATACAATAAAAGAAATTGGAGGGCTTTTATTGACAACAGAAGAGTTGATTAAGGAGAATCTTCCTTTAATCAAACATATTGCTCAAAACTTTTATAATGTTTCATTTGAAGATCTATTACAAGCTGGTGCCATGGGAATTTTAAAAGCTTATAAGAAGTATCGTCAAAATGGAACCACAAAGTTTTCTACTTATGCTTACGATTATATTTTTGGAGAAATGTATGATTTTGTGATGAAAGATCGGAAGATTAAAGTAAATAAAGAAATATTAAGATTAGCTAAAAAGATTGAGATCGCCAAGAATGCCCTAAGTTTAAAAATGAATCGAACACCAACGTACGAGGAAGTTGCTTCATTTTTAGAGCTTAGTCCGTTACAAGTTCGAGAGGCTATTCTTGCAACAAAGGAATTTGTCAGTTTAGATGGACAAAAAGAAGAAGAGAGAAGTTTGTATGAAACAATTCCTTCTTTAGAAAATGTTTCTTTAGATGATAAAATTGCTTTACAAGATGGAATCAATGAACTTTCGGAAAATGAAAAAAGTATCATTCGGTATCGTTATTTTGATGATCTATCTCAAAGTGAAACGGCCAAACGCCTTGGGATGACACAGGTAATGGTATC
>CALVOC010000065.1 GCA_944350145.1 uncultured Bacilli bacterium | reverse complement strand
CATTTTTTCGTAACTAATTCCTTTAAATTCCGGTTCATATACACCTGTACTGGTTTGAGATTCAGCCGTAATATAATACTGTTCTGCTTCATTTACATCCACAATAATACGAACGTGTTTACCAGAAGAAACAACATCTCCTACTTGAGCAATATAATTTCCGTTCATGGAGTAGGTTGCTCCTAAGTCTGTAAAAGTACTAGCAGATTCCATAGAGATTTTTACTCCACCGTTATGCAATACCCAAGCCACAAAAGCTGAACAGTCTGGGCCATAATGTGTATAAGCTTTATCAACCCCTGGATAATGGTAATTATTTATTGATGTACCCCATTCTGGATCCACTCCAAAGAAAGAGGTTGATGCTTTATTGGTTACATTTGTAATTGGAGCATAATGATTGCCTCCAAAGGTATAAGGAATTCGCACACCTAAAGCATTCATATAATTTATTAAGGTAGTTGCCGCGGCTGCAACTCCTTCCCTTGTTCCAACCCCAGCTGCCAAAACATTATTTAAAATAGCTGTATTTAAATCTTCAATAGATAAACCCTTGCTACTTAAGAAGTCTCTTAATGGTTCTTTTAATTGACTTGTCGCGATTTCAAGGCTTGGATCAGCACTTATTTCACTTCCAGTACAAACTTGAGCACCTAATTTAAATATTGCTTCGCGGTGAAGAATGTATTGGTCATGTTGCCATCCTATATAAGCCTCCTTTTCTTCTTCAGTTGTTAGAACACAGTTTGTTTTATTGCTAGGAGAACAGTAATAAGAATCATCACATCGTGAGTAATTGTCTCCATAAATGAGTTCTAGATAGTAGCAACCACCTTTTCCCCTTTCTTGACTTGGATCAAAATTGTATAAATAATCTCCTAAATACGAATAAGATCTTACTACCGCATCAAAGCTACCTTTTTCTAAAATCCAATTCATTAAGGTTTCGACACCTTCCATAAAACTATTAAAATAAGCTCCATGCGATGATTCATTAGTATGAGCATATCCATAATAATTATAGTGGTCTGTGTTGCTACTTACAGCTCTAAAAGACGTTTCTTTGCGAGCAATTATATAAATAAACTCTGGATTGACACCTTTTTCTAAACCTAAATCATAAATTTCACCAGCATAATCGACAAAATACTGTGCATAAGAAGCATAATTTCCGCTTGCAAAAAATTCTTCTACAAGAGAAATGAATTCAGATCTAGATAAAGGAGTTCTATTAATTGGTATTTCATCCCCAGTACATGGTTGTTTTAAATTTTCATCCACTTTAGTATTTTGTTCATCGGTTGTTTTATACATGATATTTTTTCCATAGTAATATTCAATTATGGTATCATATGTTCTTCCGTTTATCGCGGCTAGATAATAAGAAGCAAAAACACTATAACCACCATCTTCATCTTGATGTAGCCATTCACTTTCATCATCTATGCCATCCCCATCGGTATCCCAAGTTATCCAACATTCGCTGTATTCATTATCAGGATCAAATGGATCTCCTTGAGGATCATTACAAGGACACTTTCTGTAAATGGAGTTAGCTAAATTTCCACTTACAAAATCACTTGAAATTGGCAAATTTTGAACTTTTAAAATGTAATTTTCAGAATCTTCTAATAGTTTTTTTTCTTGCCAATTAAAATCATTTATTTTTACATCAACGTATTCTCCATCTAAATCGGTGATAATAATTCCTTTCATTTTTGTTAATGCTCGTTCAATGGTTGCGTTTTCATCAATTGCTCCATTAATTTTTTTATCATGATAAGTTACTTCACAATTATTGGCTAATGCTTCTGTTCTTACCGCGATTGCCAATGAAGCATATACATGGAAAAAATCACCTTTTGTTCTAGTATCTAAATCTTTAGCATAAGCATATACTGCTTTTTTTACATAATCTTCTAAATCAAGAGTTGTCGTACTTCCCTCATCTGGTCCATATGGATCATAGGTTACTCTTACCCTTGTACATTTTGGTTCTACATATTCATATTCATATACATCTGTAGAATTAAAAACGACTGTAACCATAAGAATTATGAAAAAGAAACCAACAATTATAAAAATAGGGATTTTGAATTTTTTAAAAAAGAGTTTTGCAGCTGCATCTAAAGAAACGTTTGCTTGCTTATCTTTGGTGTCCAGTTCTATTTCTTCTTCAGGTATATCTGGAGGTAAGGTTTCATTTTCTAATTCTTCTTGTTCTAATTCTTCATTATTTTTTTCCATACCTTCACCACCAGTTCTAAGAAAATTATATCATAAACCTTTCTAGATATAAATAAGAAAAAAGATTCCTTTTTTTCAGAATCTTTTTATTTTTAGTTTTCAGATATGCGATATGGATTAGAAGAAGTGCCATCACCAAATTGCAAACTATTTGGTTTTAAATTTATAACAGGTTTAACATAATTTTTATTTATTATTGGCAAACCAGGTGCTGTGGAAAGTGCCCCATATACACTTACGCCAACTATTTGAGTTCCTGAAGAAAAATGTCGAGGCGACATAGTCCAGTAACTATTTCCTATATACAAATAATGTGTTTGTGAATTTCCTGAAATATTCTTGTAAGCACCTGCTAATACGGCTTCATCCGCGGTGATTAAACCAATTGCATGACTTAGAAGACCGTTTCCTACTTCTAAATCATTTACAGTATAGGCTCCATCTTTTGGACATTTAAAGCGAGGAAGATTTTTATTTTCACTATCCCACGGTCCATAATACCAACGAAATATTATCTGTGAAAATAATTCATTTGGATCTCCTGAAATGATCGCTGAATCATTGCAAAAAATATTGTCAACTATATAGGACTCATCTGCTGTCATAGCTAAATTTTCTTCATACCATTCATCAATATAAGTTTTTATAATAGAATCTTCTCCTGTTGTCAAAACGTATTTTTCGGAGCCATATGTTTCAAATCCGTCATACATTATCTCGTTATTATATATAGATTGACCAATGGTTCTATCTTCACTTGCTTCATCATTTTCATGAGCACTTGTCCCGTCATAAATTATTCGTATTGAACCATCGCCATTTACCCTTAGAATTCGCCAATAGAATCCAGCGAAATAAACATAATTATTTGTAACATTTCCTCGGTAATAATAACTAGTGCCATAATCATCTGGAGCCGAACATACATAGCCATCTGTAATTTCTTCATTCGTTACAATAACTGTCCCATCTTCATTTACTGTCGGACATTTTTCTGAATCTAAATTGGCGATAACATTGCAAAAAAATGTTCCTTCACCATATTCCATAACACATTTTTCATACTCAGTTGGTAGATGATCTGTATATCTAGCTGTAATCGTTACTTTGGCACTCCAGGTACTATTTTGTACTCCTTCTGTTTCTAAGGTAACATTTTCATCTAACCAAACTCTTAAATTGTATGTTTTTTCTTCATTTTGATCTAAAGCATTATTGTCTAAAATGTAAGAGGATTTGGCATTTTCTAAAGTAATTTCTCCTTCATTATAATTGGTTAAAAGATCGGGTGTTTTTGTATCTAGCATCACTTTTAAATATTGATCACTTAAAGTTGAAGTATTTAATATTTCTAATTGAACTTGATAAGTTGCATAAGAAGCAACCTATTCATGGTTACTTAAATATACTAAAGAGTTTGCCACCTTTTTCTGAATTATCATCATCTAATCTAGCAAAGCCCATTTTGATTAATAAATCATTTAAAATCGTATTGTTATCTAATTTATCATCAACATATGGAATGTTAAAATATACTTTGCTTCTTGATTCATATTCAAAATCAGCAATATCTGAATTATTTAAAACACTGCGATTTAAGACAATTTTTTTGCCTTTTAGTTTTTCAAATATATTTCGATCTTTACGAATTAATTTATTTAATTTAATTAATCCGGGTTCGATTAAATATAGAACTTCTGTACAAGATGATTCAGAACCTTTATCATTTAAATCTACTAGAATTACATCTAAATTATAGTTTTTGGCAATAAAATTTTGTAATTCTAAATGATTTGTATGTCTTAGGGTTTTATCGTTAAAGAAAACAAAATCGTTATCATCTACTTCAACAGCTGTAACTTTGTATTTCTTTTCCAATTGTTTTTTTAATAAGTAAGTTAAAGTGGTACTTCCAGCATGTTCTGTAACATTTTTTATTCCGATAACTCTTAAATTTCTTTCTTCATAAATAACTGTTGGAGCAGGATTTTTTCCACTTCCACTGCTATCTTCAGAAGTTGTATCTGTTACCATCACGTTATTTAATTGATGATATTGAGCTACATCTTTATAGGAATTTGGATTTTGAATTAAAAATTCAATAGCATCGACATTTCTTGTGAAATTATATATCCCCATTGAAACTAATTGAGATAAGTATCTTGGACTATTCACAATTTCAGAATCATCTAATAAAAGGATTACTTTACTCATATCCATATTTACAGATAATTCTTGAATTTTTGTAATGTCTTCATAATTTTTAATCGCTGTAATATCAAGGATCATTTTATTGAAGAAAAAATTTGAAAACTGCATAATAATTTCTTCTGGTGTAAATTCTCCTTCAACACTTTTGATGAAATCAATATTTAGATTATTAATTAAAGATGCATATTTATTAACAATTTTAACGTTCATTTTTTCCTCCTATTCCTCATATACTTCTGGGATATCATTTATCGGACGCGTCAAATTAATGGTTGTTCCGTCTACTTGAAATGTAAAGATGTTGCCTATTACAGGTAAGCTAAATTTGAAAAATAAGCGAACATTGTATTTAGCTCGATCTTTTAAAGCATCGGTACTAGTTGATACTTTTCTAACACAGTAAAAATATTTTTCTCCTGATTGAGCAGGTCGTAAGATAGGTTCATCTAAATTTTGAATTCCATAATCTCCAGTTTGGCAAGAACCCATTACTGTATAATTATTATAACGTAAATAATTGTTTATTATGGAAATACTTCCGTCTTCTCCCTCACTTACCCCTTCATATTTTTCTACTATTGTAACAATATCATTTTTTATTTTAAATGCTTTTGTATAGTTAATAGATAATGCTAAAAAAGCTACAAAGATTAGCATAAAAATGATTACTAATTGTAATATCCAGGTCGTTCCTATCGCTTGTCTCATAATGGCTCTCCATATAATGTTTTCGTGTCTCCGACAACTTTGAAATTAAACAAATTGCCAAATATTGGTAAATCTAGTTGATAAAATACTACGACACGATAATAAGTCATTTTGGGTAATTCATTAAAACAATTCGGACCTGAACAAGCTTCATTACTAATATCTACTGGTGCTATACAAAATACAGCTAAATCACTATTTTTTGGTAAAATTTTGCCATTACGATCGTAACATTCATAAGAGACATTCTCGCCATTTACCATTTCATCTTTTGGAGTTTTTCCGGTAGTTCGAAAAGAATTTTCTTTAATATAACCGACAATTTCTGAAAAAGCATTGGTATTATATTCATCATAACCGTCTTGAACATTAATGCCATTATAATTTTGAATTGTCTGAATAATTTGATCCTTTACATTAAATGCTTTAGAGCGATTTATTGTAAGGCACATAAAACCTGTAAATAGTAAGATAAATGCTATTACTATTTGAAATAGCCAGGTTCCACCTATGGCTTCTCTCATACTCTACCAACCTCCTATTAGCCTTTCCAAACGCAAGTAAAAGTCTCTGATCTTTGACCGTTTTCCATAACATAACAATCAACTGTTCTTCCATCTGCATTTGGGGTTTTTGCACAAATAGCTCGACTACATGCGGTATTCTCATTTAAGTTATTACGAATTGCTGGCCAAATAGTTGTATAGAAAAAAACTACAAGAGAAGCTACGGCAATCACTACAAATACGGTAGCATTTAATTCTCCTGTAGCTTCTTTCATTTCTTTTCCTTTCTATTGTGCGTTTCCTTCAGTATATTGGAATTCACATTCGATTTCTTTTTCTTCGCCATTTTTGTCTGTGTAAGTACATTGGCATTTTTGTTTACCATTTGAAGAATCGGTACATTCACCACATGAAGCGGTAGCACAATAAGTACTTCTTTCAATAGATTGTTGAATACCAGGCCAGATAAATGCATAAAAGAATGCAGCTACTGCAGCTATTGCAACTACAGTTACAACTGTCATATTTAATTCACCTGTTGCTTCCTTCATATATTATAAACCTCCTACTCTTTTATTATTATAACTTTTTTTCAATAAAATATCAATTAAATTACATATTCATTAACATTAAAACTGCAAAGATCAATAATACCATTACACCAAGTCCCGTGGTAATTAACATTTTCATTGTTTTGCTTTCCATTTTTTCTAGACGTTGTTTATATTTTAATTCACGAGCTTTTTGTTGTAAATTGGAAATTGTTCTTGAAAAAGTTAACAATTGTTCTTGTTTGTGTTCTTGTCTTCCTAAAGATAGACGATACAAAAGACGCATCATTCGCATTGAATCTCTTACAGGATAAGTTTTTGCAAATTTCATGTAAGGAGCGATAGTATCATCCCCTTGATTGATCTGATTGATAAGTTCTTGCAATCCTTCTTTAAAAATTGGCGGAGCATCATCAATAGATTTTCCAAGGGCAACTGGTACTGTATAGTGTTGAATTAATATTTCCAAACTTTTTAAGTAATGTGGTAACATTGCATCAATTTCATTTAAGTGTCTTTTATAATATTTTTTTATGCTAGAATAATCCATTTTAAAAACTAAATATCCCGCTAATAAACTAAATAATATGGTTATATAAGACAAATTTGAAATTAAGAAACATAAAACTATAAAGATTGTTATTAAACCATTTTTAATTCTTTTATTAAAGAGAAAATCTGGATTTTGAGTATCTCCATATTTGGCTTTTACATAGAAATCCCAATCGCTTTCTTTTAATCTTCGAAAATATACTTCGTTATCTGAAACAAAACGATTGGTACTGATTTTTCCTGTATAATTTAGTAAAAACAGAAGGACACCAGCATGAATAAAAATTACCCAATACATTAT
>CALVOC010000064.1 GCA_944350145.1 uncultured Bacilli bacterium | reverse complement strand
AAAGAGATATTATATATTATATATCGGTATCTTTTTTATTAATGATAAGGTATCATTTTAAAAAAGGATTAACATTTCTTCAAAAATGTTTGACAAATAAATAATGAAGTGATAGGATTGTAACAATTAGAAAGAAGTGTGGTCTTATGTTACAAAAATATTTCTTTTTTAAACACTTCTTTTTACAATAAACGGGTATACTTGCCTGTTTTTTTGATATTTAAGGAGGTAGTATTTATGAACTTAAATGGCTTGGAAAGATTTGATTCGAAAGATGTGAAATTCATAGAAAAGGCTTATAATTATGCTGTAAAAAAACATGAAAATCAATTTAGAAAAAGTGGGGAGCCTTATATTATTCATCCAATTGCAGTTGCTCAAATATTGATCAATTGTGGCGAAGATGTTTATACTGTATGTGCTGGTTTACTGCATGACGTTATAGAAGACACAAATACTTCATTAAGTGAAATTGTTAAAGAATTTGGTGGAAAAATAGCTAATATTGTGGATGGGGTAACAAAAATTACAAATTTTCCAGAAGGTGATTTAACTAAGGAAGCTATAGAGCAAAAAACTATTCGTAAATTTGTTGCTAGTTGTGTAAATGATATTCGAATTATTAAAGTAAAATTAGCGGATCGCTTACATAATATGCGAACTTTACAATATATGCCAGAAGCTAAGAAAAAGGAAAAATCTTTTGAAACTTTAAAAGTATATGTTCCTATTGCTAGGTTAATTGGAGTTTTTCGAGTTGCTAATGAACTTTCTGATTTAGCTTTTAAATATGCTTATCCTGATTATTATCAAACTCTTTTAAAAGAACGCAGGCTGTTACTTCAACGTTATGAACCTATATTAAAGGAAATGATGTATAAAATTCAAGAAAATTTAAATCGAGAACATATTCCTAATGAAATTCGTCAAAAGATTAAGAACTTATATGGAATTTATTTGAATTTAAAAAATGATCCCAATATCATGAATATGAATGATCTATTAGGAATAAAAGTAATAGTTCCAACTGAAAATTTATGTTATTTAACTTTGAGGGTTGTTGATAAAACTTATCCAAATGTACCTTACACAATCAATGATTATATTAGCAGTCCTAAACCTAATGGTTATCAATCTATTCATTCTGTTGTGCTGAGTCCTCAAAAAGATGAAGTCGATCCACATTTTGTTCATGTACGAATTCGTACAGAAGAAATGGAAAAGATTGCGGTTTATGGAATCTCTCCCTGTACTTATGAAAAAGATGATCAATATAAAAAGAAAATTTTTCCCTTTTTAATGGGACTTAATAATGAAAATTTTAGTGATTGTGCTTTTTATGAAAATTTGTTGAATGATGTTTTCTCACAAAAAATATATGTTCAAACTCCAAAGGGAGAGCTTAGAGAATTGCCAGCTGGAGCTACTGTAGTTGATTTTGCTTATGGTATTCATACGGATTTAGGAAATACTTTGTCTGAAGCTTTTGTAAATGGTAAATTGGTTTCTCCTTTATATGAATTAAAAAATAATGATTTAGTAGAAATTGTTAGTTCTAAAGATGCCGTTCCAGATTATCGTTGGGCAACCGCGGCTAAAACTGCTTTAGCAAGGGCAAAAGTTCGTAAATTTTATGAGAAGGGGTTAAATGAATGATTGATGGAGTTTTATTAATTAATAAACCTAAAAATAAGACAAGTCGGGATGTTGTAAATCAAATATCTAAAATTTATCATACGAAAAAAGTTGGTCATACCGGGACTTTGGATCCTTTAGCAACAGGTGTTTTGATTTTATGTTTAGGAAAATATACTAAATTAGTTCAAGAACTTACCAGTGAAGAAAAAGAATATGTTGCTGTAATGAAACTGGGATGTTTAACCGATACTTTAGATGTTACTGGAACGGTTTTAAAAGAAAAAAAGTGTGTTGTTTCAAAAGAAAAAATTTATTCGGTTTTTCAAAATTTTCCAAAAGAGTATTTGCAGACTGTTCCGATTTATTCGGCCGTAAAAAAAAAAAAAAAAAAACTTTATGAATATGCAAGAGAAAATAAAGAAGTAGAACTTCCAAAAAGAAAAGTACAAATTAAAAGTTTGGAAATCTTAAATATTGAAGAAAATCGTATTACTTTTAAAACTACTGTTTCCAAAGGAACGTATATTCGCAGTTTGATTCGGGATTTAGCTAGTGAAATGGGTGAATATGGAGTCATGCAAGAACTTACAAGAACTAAACAGGGTAATTTTCTTTTAGAAAATTGTTATGATTTAGAAAATATTACAGAAAACACTCCACTGAAAAAATTGGAGAGTATCTTTTCTTATCCAAGAATTCAAGTTACTGAGGAAATGAAAAAGAAGATTCAAAATGGCAATTTTTTAAATTTAAAAACAGATGCTGAACGAGTTTTACTTATGGATCAAGAAAATGCCGTTGCGATCTATCAAAAATACGATTCTTGTTATAAAATGGTTTTTAAGGTGATATAGAATGCATGATATTTGGAGTCCTTGGCACGGTTGTATAAAAATTAGTGAAGGCTGTGCTCATTGTTATATGTATTTTTTGGATAAGGTTCATGGAAATAAAAATGGGAGTGAAATTTACAAGACCAAAAATATGCGTTATCCACTTATGAAAAATAAAGATGGCTCCTATAAGATAAAAAGTGGAGAACAAATAAGAGTTTGTATGTCTTCCGATTTTTTCTTGGAAGAAGCAGATTCGTGGCGGGAAGAAGCTTGGGATATTATGCGAATTCGTAAGGATGTTGTTTTTTTTCTTCTTACTAAAAGAGCTGATCGTATTCAAAAATGCTTACCAAAAGATTGGAATGATGGTTGGGAAAATATTTTTTTGAATGTTACTTGTGAAAATCAACAGAGAGCTGATGAGAGAATTCCTATCTTGTTAAATATTCCAGCCAAACATAAAGGCATTATGTGTGCACCTTTTATCGGGCCTATTACAATTGAAAAATATTTAGTAGAAGGTCAATTGGAGCAAGTTATTGTTGGAGGAGAAAATTATGATGGGGCTCGTCCTTGTCATTTTGATTGGGTAAAAAGTTTGCAAAAGGAATGTGTAAATCACAATGTGAAGTTTTGTTTTATTGAAACGGGGACTCAATTTGTTAAAGATGGAAAAACATATGTTTTAAAAAACAAAGATCTTCAAGCTAAAATGGCTTACAAATCTAAAATGAATTTTGAAGGCAAAAAAATAGAATGGCGACTTTATGATGAATTTTTAAATCCTTTAAACAAAGAAGAAGTTTATCAACCATTTTTTTGGCAAAAATGCGAGGAGTGTGGTTCTAAACCTACTTGTAATGGATGTTCAAAATGTGGAAAATGTAAAATTTTATAGAAACAGTTAAATAATGTTTCTTTTTTTTGTCTATCTTGAAAATATTCTTTCTTAGATTTGTTGTGAAACGATTATAAGTATAGTATAATATTTTTTAGAGGTGATAGTAAAAATACTGGGTAGAGATCTAGATGAAATGAAAGAGTTTAAGGACATTTAAAAGGATAAAAATGAATATTAAGAAAGGAAATGATAATATGTCTAGAATAATTGATGTTCATGCTCGTGAAGTATTGGATTCAAGAGGAAATCCAACTGTTGAAGTAGAAGTTTTTACAGAAAGTGGTGCTTATGGTCGTGCTATTGTTCCAAGTGGAGCTTCAACTGGAGAACGTGAAGCTTTAGAACTTCGAGATGGTGATAAAAATAGATATTTAGGAAAAGGTGTTTTAAAAGCGGTAGAAAATGTTAATACAGTTTTAAAGGATGTTGTAATTGGTATGGATGTTACCGATCAAGTAGAAATCGATCATGCTTTAATCGAGGCAGATGGCACAAAGGATAAAAGTAAGTATGGTGCCAATGCTATCTTAGGAATTAGTTTAGCAGTAGCTCATGCTGCAGCTGATTTTTATGGCCTTCCTTTATATCGCTATTTAGGTGGATTTAATGCAAAAACTATGCCAGTTCCAATGATGAATGTATTAAATGGAGGATCTCATGCTGATAGTTCTGTAGATTTTCAAGAATTTATGATTATTCCTGTTGGGGCTACTTCTATTAAAGAAGCTATTCGTATGGGAAGTGAAGTTTTTCATCATTTAAAAAATGTTTTGAAAAGTAAAGGACAAGTAACTGCTGTTGGTGATGAGGGAGGTTTTGCACCAAATTTGGAAGATAATGAAGCTCCATTAAAATGTATTATGGAGGCCATTACTAGTGCTGGATATACTCCTGGAAAAGATATTTGCATTGCTATGGATGTCGCGGCTAGTGAATTTTATAATAAAGAAACTAAAATGTATGATTTGAAGAAAAGCAATGGAGGAAGTAAAACGACTGATGAAATGATAGCGTGGTATGAAGAGTTAGTCGATAAATATCCAATTGTTTCTATTGAAGATGGTTTAGGTGAGAATGACTGGGATGGTTGGAAAAAGCTTACAGAAAAATTGGGTAAAAAAATTCAATTAGTTGGCGATGATTTATATGTAACGAATCCAAGTATTTTACAAGAAGGAATTGAAAAAGATATTGCAAATTCTATTTTGATTAAGGTAAATCAAATTGGTACATTGACGGAAACTTTTGATGCAATGGAACTTGCTAAAAAACATGGGTATACTGCTGTTGTTTCTCATCGCTCAGGAGAAACAGAAGATACTACAATTGCTCATATCGCGGTTGCTTTTAATGCTGGACAAATTAAAACAGGTTCACTATCTAGAACGGATCGCATTGCTAAATATAATGAGTTAATGCGAATTGAAGAAGAATTAGGTGATAGTGCTATTTATCCTGGTCAACATACTTTTTATAATATATATAAAAAATAATCTAGTTTTGGCTAGATTATTTTTTTCTCTTTAATACATACGGAATAATCATATTTATTTGTAAGAAAATTTCTTTTATTTTTTCTATTTCTAGTTGTATTAAATCGATTACAATTTGTTTTTCTTCCTCTTTTTCTTGAACCAATTCTGCTAGATCATTTAAAGTTGCTGTGCATTCTTCTAATTCTTTACAATATCCTTTTATAGCTGTATTTTTTAGGGCAAGATATTCTAAAGTTTGATTATAAATTTCTTTTTCTTCATCGTTAAGTAAAGAATATAGAATTTGAGTTTTTTCTTTTTCTTTTAAATCTTGTTCAAAAAATGGATCCTTTGATTGTTCTGGTTTTACTTGTTCTTCTTTGATTTCTTTTTTATATGCTGGAATATTGCTAATGGTTTGTTTTTCTTTCCAATTTTCGATTAAATAATCAAGAAAAGTTTCTTTAATTTCTTCAGGAAATTGAATTTTTGTTAATGCTTCTAGTAATTTTTCTCTTTTAATTTGATCTATTGGAAAGGAAAGATTTTTTTCAAAAGTTGTGTTTACTTCGTCATAAATTTCGTAAGAATCTTCTTTTTTCTTTTTAAGTTCTAAATAACACATATCGTTTAAAAGAACTTTTGCAAAAAGCTCAAAAATTTCTTCCTTATTCTTGGTTGCGGTTTTCATGATTTCATAAAGATTTTCATAATATCCAATAAAGTTTTCTCCATAGTTTCCTTCAAGTAAATTAAGAATTTCAAAATGAAACTCTCTACTTCCTTCTTGAACTG
The DNA here is from genome assembly GCA_944350145.1 of uncultured Bacilli bacterium. Classification (GTDB taxonomy): domain Bacteria; phylum Bacillota_I; class Bacilli_A; order RF39; family UBA660; genus Ventrenecus. The sequence goes on along the minus strand of CALVOC010000064.1, from coordinate 1,580 downwards.
GAATATCTATATGCTCTTTAGAAAAGTAGGCTCTTTCTAAAAGTTTTTTCATTACCTCATTTTGAGTAGCATGATATATAAAATCTCGATTATCTGTAAAATAATACTTTACAATATCTTTTAAAGTAGGTTCTTTTTTTTGATATTTTTCTTGTAAATATTTTAAAAAGAAGTGAGCAAAATGTTCATTAAAGCCTAAGTAGTTTAAATATTGTTTTGCTTTGTCAAATTTGAAATAATTTTTTGAAAAAATGCTTTCTAAAAGAGGCAAATTTTCTTTTTGAATAAAATATTCTTCAGAACCTGTTTTTATTTTTTTTTCATTTAATCTATCTTTTAAAACGTTTGTAAGATCTAAAATACTAAAGGATAAGATAAAGTGTTTTTCATCTGTTTCTTTTAAGGCTTGAATGTATTTCTTTAAGAGAAATTCAATGATTTGAAATCTTTCTTGTAAAGGAAAAGGATTTAACGTTTCTTCTATAAAAGAAAAATCTAAAAAGGCCGTGAAGGAATCAAATGGAATTTGTTCCTTTTTTTGAATATTTAAAAGAAGGGAAAGTAGAATATCACTTTTGTAATGTAAAATTCTTGTGTCATCTATATCTTGGGGATTTCTCAATTGATGTTCTAATTTTTCTAAACGAGTTTTTTGTTGAATTTTTTGAATATAATATGTATAATTTTCTAACATTCTTTTTTTCATAATACCTCCGACAGTTTCAATATCTTATCATAAAATAGCCTTGTATCAAAGAAAAATGATTGTTTTTAGACATTTTTTTGACTTTTTCAACTTTACGTAAATTCAGGTTTTATGTTATACTGTCTTAGGTGAGTAGTATGGCAAACAAAAATACGTATGATGAACACTCTATAAAAATATTAGAAGGATTAGAAGCAGTTAGAAAACGCCCAGGAATGTATATAGGCTCAACAGATAAACGAGGTATGCATCATTTAGTCTGGGAAATTGTCGATAATTCAATTGATGAAATTATTAATGGATTTGGAGATTACATTAAAATTATTCTTCATAAAGATGGTTCAATAACAGTAGCTGATAACGGAAGAGGAGTACCTATAGGTAAACATGAAAGTGGAAAAAGTACCCCAGAAGTTATTTATACAATTTTGCATGCTGGTGGAAAATTTGAAGAGGCTGGGTATAAAGTCTCTGGCGGACTTCATGGTGTCGGTGGTTCAGTTGTAAACGCCTTATCTACATATATGGAAGTAACTATCTATCGAGAAGGAAAAATCAGTCAAATTAAATTTCATGATGGTGGAAAAGTTTTAAGTCCTTTAAAAACTATTGGAGAATCTAAAAAAACAGGAACCATTGTCACATTCTTACCAGATAAAGAAATTTTTAAAAACTGCAATTTTTCTTTTACAACAATATGCGAAAGAATGCAAGAAAGTGCTTTTTTACTTTCTAATGTAACTATTGAAGTAATGGATGAAGAAGACAACCTAAATGCCAAATATCATTATGAAAATGGAATAGTTTCTTTTGTTGAGTATATTAATGAAAACAAAAATGTTTTGCATAAACCAATTCATTTTACGAATACAAA
>CALVOC010000063.1 GCA_944350145.1 uncultured Bacilli bacterium | reverse complement strand
CAAATCATAATCACGAAGGCAGATACTAAAACTACAAATACTTTTTTCTTATCCATAGTTTTCCCTCACTATTCTATAACCATTATAAAAGAAAAAAAGTGATTTTTCAATGAAAAACCACTAAAGCAAGATTAGAATGAACCTAAAAAGAAATCTAAATAAAACATTTTTATCTCTAAATAAAGAAAAGTTTTTGCAATAGACTGCAAAAAGTCCAGATTTTTATAAAGTTTTTGCAACGAAAAAGACTTAGGATAAAATTTCTAAGCCGTTTTTAGTAATGTGATCCATAAATTTTTCTTTAAATTTATCAATTTCCTTTGCTTCCAAAGTCTTGTCTTCACTACCCAAAATATATCTCATCGTATATTTTTTAACTTCTTTATCTTCATAAGTTCCAACAAGCTTATATTCTTTAACATATTTATTATTAAAAGGTCTTAAAATCTTTAAAAGATCTTCATATTTAAAATCCTTATTTGTAAGAATTGTATAATCTAAAGTAACTGTTGGATATTTACTAATTGTTTCATAACAAATTTCTGAAACTTTTAAATCTGCATACAAATCAAAATCAATATCAACCGCAACTAAAGCTTTTTTCTTACCAATATATCTTGTACATTCTCCATTAAATACCAAAACATATCCAATAGTTTTTTTATTAACAAGAATCTCATAACTTAATTTTTCATCATTATATGTATCTTTTATTCCCTTTTTAAATTCAACCGGCAAATGTTTTAAAGCTTTAAATAAGGAAACAACAATTTCTTTTGCTTTAGAATATATAGAAGCCATCTTGCTTTCATCATCTGCTAAAAGAATCGACAATCTTCTTTTATTTTCGTTATCAATGATTACAGTTCCAATTTCAAAAATACCTAATCTATCTACATTTTTCAAATTATTCTTAACAACTGGTAACAAACTTAAAGACAAATCATCACGAAGAATATTATTTTCATTTTTTCCAAGTAATGAAACTCCTGTTTTTTCTAAATGACAAGCTCTTAAGAATGAAGTATCATACCATAAATAGGAATGAACTTCATTTAATGAATAACGAGTTGCTAAATATCTTTTAACATCATATTCCTTATTCCATACAGTATCTTCTTCTTTACCAGTCAACTCTAATTTTAAAGGAATTTCCTTAATATTTTCATAACCATAAAGACGAACAATCTCTTCGATAATGTCCGCATCCATACTTATATCTTTCGTAGCTCGATAAGTTGGAACAAGAACTTCATAAGCATCTTCTAAAACTTTTACTTTGAAACCTAAAGATTCTAAAGATTTAACAACTTCTTGATCTTTAAAATCAATCGCTGTGTAAGTTTTTAGAGTATCTTTTCTTAATACAACCGTTTTTTCTTTTAATGGTTCTGGATAAATATCAGTCAAATTAGAAGCAATAACCATATCTGGATTTTCTTGTTTCAATAAATAAGCAAGACGTTTAATAGCCAAATCACACATATTTGGATCCAAACTTTTTTCATAACGAGCACTTGCTTCTGTTCTAAGTCCTAAACGAACAGCACTTTTTCGAATGCTACCAGCATCAAAATTCGCCGATTCAATAAAAATACTAGTTGTATCAGGTAAAATTTCACTATCAAGTCCACCCATGACACCAGCAATACCAAAATATTTATCACCATTTGTAATCATTAAAGTATCTTTTGAAAGTGTTCTTTCTACACCGTCTAATGTTGTATATTTATCATTTTCTTTAGCAAGTTTTACTCGAATATTCTTAACAACTCGTTCATCAAAGGCATGCATAGGTTGACCAAGTTCCAACATCAAAAAGTTAGTAACATCGACAAACAAACTAATAGAACGCATACCGGCATAATAAAGGAAAATCTGCATATCTAAAAGAGTTTTATTATTATTCAAATGAGAAAGTTTTAAACCACAATATCTTTTACAAAGATTTTTATCTTCAATTTGAATATCTAAATCTTCTTTATCATTTGGGATTTCTAATAAATCTAATGGAAGTAATTCATGATTTGTAATAGCACAAACTTCACGAGCAATACCATAATGTCCCCATAAATCTGGACGATTTGTTAAACTTTTATTATCAATTTCAACAATAATATCCTCTACTGGATAAAGACTTTTGAAATCAACACCAACAGGTGTATCACTAGGAAGTTCCAAAATTCCTTCATGATCGGTTCCAATACCTAACTCATCTACCGCACACATCATTCCCTCAGATGGATATCCAGCAAGTTTACGAGTTTTAATTTTTACTCCACTAACCATACCTCCATCACGCACTAAAGCTCCAATAAGTCCAACGTGTACATTAGGTGCTCCACAAACAATATTATATTCCTTTTCTCCATCAGAAACTTTAAGTAAAGACAATTTATCACTTTCTGGATGTTTTTCACAAGAAACAATTTTAGCTGTAACAACATTATCCATATCATTTCCTTTAACAGTTACTCCCTCAACTTCAGCGACTCTTAAAGTAAAATCATTCCAAATATGTAAAAAATCAATATCTTCAGCATTTTTAATATATTTTTTTAAACGATTACATGAAATTAACATCTTAAAACCTCCTATTCTACCTCAAATTCTTGTAAAGAACGAACGTCTCCACTATTTAAAACCCGAATATCGCCAATCTTATACTTCATCATAGCAATTCGTGTAATTCCAAAACCAAAAGCAAATCCTGTATACTCTTTTGGATCAATGCCACTTTCTCTTAAAACGTTTGGATGAATCATTCCACAGCCGCAGAATTCAAGCCAGCCACTATTTTTACAAGTAGGACAACCTTTTCCACCACAAATTAAACATGAACAATCAAGTTCAAAACTAGGTTCTGTAAATGGGAAAAATCCTGGACGTAAACGAACCTTTACTTCTCTTTTAAAAGTTTCAGAAAGTAAACTACGCATTACATAAATTAAATTAGAAATAGAAATACCTTTATCAATCACCATTCCTTCTAATTGAAAGAAAGTAGTATCATGATTGGCATCCATATCCTCATTACGAAAAACTCTTCCAGGTGCACAAACTTTTAAAGGAGCACCATATTTTTGCATAGCTCGAACTTGATTAGGAGAAGTATGAGTACGAAGTAATTTTCCATTATCTAAATAATAAGTATCCTGCATATCTCTTGCTGGATGATCTTTAGGAATATTTAAAGCTTCAAAATTATAATATTCTTCTTCCATTTCAGGACCACTGACCACCGTAAAGCCCATTTTCTTCAAAATGTCCGTCATCTCTTTAGCCACTAGGGTAATCGGATGCAAAGATCCATTTTCTACATAAGTAGGTAATGTCTCATCAAAATCATAAGAGATTTGTTGATTCACTTCTTCTAATCTTTGACTAAAAGATTCTTCCAATTCTTTTTTTGTTTGATTCAAAAGTGGACCCATAACCTTCTTTTCTTCAACACTCAAATCTTTTAAAGAACTTAAAAGTTCATTTAATTCACTCTTTTTTCCTAAATACTTTGCCTTACAATTTAAAATATCTGCTTCTTTAGTTAAATCTTTCATTTCATTTAAAGCTGCATTCTTTAACTCAAATACTTTTTCTTTCATTTTCTCACCTTCCTACAAATAAAAAAACTCCTAGACATTGGGGCGAAAAAATCCGTGGTACCACCCAATTTCTAGAAGGATTCTAGCTCTTTCATCTTTAACGCAGATAAACGTTTAAACTCCAGTATATGAAATTCATTTATCTTTTCTTCTTAAAAGTATTCTCAGCTTACAATACTTTCTCTCTTTAAGGAATAAAATAAACTACTTAGTATACCTTCCCTGTTTACATAAATGTATTTTAACACTTTCTTTTTTCTTGTGCAAGTCTTATTGAGAAACAGGCATCAAATTTACCTGTATCAATTTATATCCATCTTCTAATTGCTCAAAAACATATTCATAGGTAGTACCATTATCTAAAAAAGAAGAAATTGTACTTTCATCATAAGTTCCAACATACGTATCATCCAATTTATATAAGTCATTTGAGATTCTTTTTAAAACATTCACATGTAAAACAACCCCAACGTCATTATAGGTATACCCAATCATTTTAGAATAATAATTATCTGTATGACAGGCATCCGTATCAGCTAAATTATCAATTTCTATTTTCTCACCTACAGCTAAATTCCAAACCAAAGCACCAGAACATTCCTTAGTAAGTGTAGAATACATATCGACTGCCTGTTCAGGTGAAACAGGTTCAATAGGTCGATTATCCAGTATAGAATCATCCAAATTTTTCTTTATAGGTTTAAAAAAGACCAAAAAGCCTCCAACAAGAATCACTACAAGTAAAATTCCAATTCCTACAAATAAAACTTTTTTTTGCATTTTATTTAAATGTACCATATAAGATTCTCCTATTCTAAAATGAGTATATCAAAAAAAGAAAGTATTTCCATACTTCCTAATAATTTTCAGCTTTGATTTCCATAAAACTTTGTGGATGTTTACAAACTGGACAAACAGCAGGTGCTGTAGTACCAACATGAATATGACCACAATTACGGCAAATCCAAACTTTTTCTTCACCACGTTGGAATACTAAATTATCTTCAATATTTCCAATAAGTTTTAAATAACGTTCTTCATGGTTCTTTTCAATTTTTGCAACTCCATCAAAAAGGAATGCAATATCTTCAAATCCTTCCTCACGAGCAACTTTAGCAAATTCTTTATACATATCAGTCCACTCGTAGTTTTCACCACTCGCAGCATCTTTTAAATTTGTCATGGTATCAGGAATTTCTCCACCATGTAAAGCTTTAAACCAAAGTTTTGCGTGTTCTTTTTCGTTATTAGCTGTCTCTTCAAAAATAGAAGCGATTTGTTCATAACCATCCTTTTTTGCTTGAGAAGCATAATATTTATATTTTGTATGAGCTTGGCTTTCACCAGCGAAAGCAGCCATCAAATTTGCTTCGGTTTTACTACCTTTTAATTCCATAATTTTTTCCTCCTTACTACAAGAATTATTATACACTGAAGAAGAAAAAAAGTAAAACAAAAAAGCCAATTTTACAACTGACTTTTTAATAATTTTGTTAACTCAATAATCAATTTAGAATCTACAACTTTAGAAACATATACCTCATCTTGTTCAATTTCCTCTTTAAAAATAGCCACTTTAGAAGAAATAATTTCTTTGTTTTTATCGATACCCATTACTAAAAAATAACGATTATTTTCATAATTAGTTTCATTTAAAACCATATATTGTTCTTCATTTGAAAGAGTTATTATTGAATTAATTTGAATTTTCATTAGTATTTCCTCCTTCAAAAAGACTATTGAAACTTATATAATCATTATCTTTAGAATCTAAAGATTCAATTTGATTATCTCCTTCATCCAAAGGTTCTACCCGAATCACTTTAAAACGAGGAATAGTATTTGTTTCTGAAGTTAAAGAAGAATCAACGACCGGTTCAAAAATAGGTTCTTCAGATTCATCCGATAAAACTGGCTCAATTTGAGGTGGCACTTCTAAAGAAACAGATTCAGGAATAGGTTCATTTGGCTCTTCAAAAATTGTTGAAGAATCTTTTTCTGCATTCTTTTCTTTTTTAGGCTCTTCTGAAGAATTCATATCAATTCGATAATCTCCTAAATCGATATAATCGTTTGGTTCATCTTTTTTAACAGATTCATGATCATTCTTTTCTATAGAACCTAACAAAAGTTCAATTTCATCATAAATTTCTTCAGGTTTTTGAGCATAATTTTTTCTCTTTAAAATATCTTTTACTTCATCATTTAATTTCTTAACTTCTTCTTTATCTTTTTCAATAGCTAAAATATTTTTAGCAGTTGAAGTAAAATAATGATCTTTTTCTATTTTCTTTTCTTCTACATCAATTTGACTGAGCTTTTTTTGAAGATTTCCTAATTCCACTTCTTCTAATTCTTTAGATTCAATCACTAAATTCTCTAAATCTTGTTCAAAAGCAAAAACATATTCTTCTAAATGATTTAATTCCTCTTGTTTCTGTCTTAAAAAAGCTCGCAAACTAGCTTCTTTTTTAGGTGTTTTAAATTCTTTATTAGAAGCAATAACATCTTGATAATCCAAAATCTCTTTTCTTAAAGCCTCACGTTCTTTTTTCACTTCTGAAACATATTCAGAAATCTTAGGAACTTTTACAGTATCAATCTTTTCAATTTTCTTTTGAAGATCTTGCATTTCTGCTTCAATATCTTGTCGAACCTCACTTAAAAATTTCAATCGAGCTTCTTTAATCGTTAAATTGCCATCTACATAGGTTTTATTTTCAACTTGCGAAGCCAAAGCATCTCTTTCACTTGTTTTAGATTCAAGCAAATCGTCTAATTCACTGGCATCATATTCCATAAACGGTTTAGATTGAACAATCGTAACTAGTTCTTTGATTTTATTTAAAGCACTCGCATAATCTTCTTCCATAACTAATTTTACCGCATCATAAGCTATGTAAGCTGGATCTGTAATAATTTCCAATTTTCGATGTTCCATAGCTTCTAACTCATCCGTCATAGAATCAATTCGTTTTTCATCTTCTTTTTTTGTTTTTTGATCGACATAAGAATTAGGGTTAGCTAATAAAGAATTTATTTCTTCTAATTGCATTTTTTCTTTAGCCATTCTTTCTTCAATATCTTCTCGTCTACTTCCCATTCTTTCTAAACGATCACAAATGCCTTGATATTCCTTTTCTTTTTCCTTTAAAGATTCTTCCAACTTTTTTAATTCTTTTGTAGTATCATCAATCATTTTCTCATAACGGCCAAAAACATCTTTATCTTTACTACCAATAGTTTTCATTTTTAATTCCAAAGCTTCCAAAAAACTATTTAACTGAGTTTGTTCTTTTTTTCCTCTTTCAATTTCATCATGGGCTTTTTCTTCCTCAGTTAAAAGACGATCCAACTGTTCTTTTAATAAATCCAAATCCTCTTGACAAGATTGCAATCTATTTTCCATTCCTATTTTAATATTTTCATCAATAATTCGATCGCTGGCTTTCATATAAGTATTTTCAGAAATACCTTTTTTCAAAGCTCTGACTTTATCTTTTTGAACTTCAATTCTTTTTTCCAATAAAAGAAGTTCTTCTTGTAACATTTCATAATTATTTGGTGTATCACTCATGGAAACTAACAAATGAATTTTATCGATAATTTCTTTTTGCATAAAAGATCAACCTCGCTTTTATTCTTACTAATTAATCATATCAAAATCTCCGTCTAAAGTAAATGAA
>CALVOC010000062.1 GCA_944350145.1 uncultured Bacilli bacterium | reverse complement strand
TATTACTTATTTTAATATTATTTATGGTATGTATAGGAATAAGTTATGCTTATTGGTATTTAACAAAAAGTCAAAGTGGATCAAATCAAGTAGTAACGGATTGTTTTAATATTGTTTTTACAGAAAAAAATGATATAAGATTAGATAAAGCTTATCCTATGAAAGATACGGAAGCTTCTTCTTTAACACCTTATACATTTACAATCGAAAATACTTGTGATAGTCCAGCAAGTTACCAAATTAATTTAGAGACGATAAGTCAAAGTAGTGGAACAAAAACATTACCCGATGAATATTTAAAAGCAAATTTAATTGAAGTAGATAGTACAAATACAAGCACGAATAATTTAACAAGCAAATATGAAGTAGAACCAACTTTAGAAAATGCTTTAAAAGCTTATAAATTAGATACAGGAATTATTCAGGGAAAAGAGAAGAAAACATTTGAGTTAAGATTATGGTTAGACTATGATACACCAGCAATAGATGAAGTGATGAACGCCACATACAATGGAAAGATTTCAATTATAAGTTCTTATTTAGTTATTCCAAGTAATATGTTAATGGCTACAGATTTTCATATTGATATGGCAACCGGAAAAGGAGATATTAACATGGATACCATGCAAATTACAAGTGATTCTTTTTGGCAATACAATCAACAAATAAAAACGATCACTTTTGAAAATACTTTAAATCCTAAAAGTAATGCTTCTTATACATATGATATTTCAGCGAATCAAGATGGAAGTGTCATGGTTTATTTGGTTGAAAATGGAACCGTAGAAGTCCGGGTTCCTGCAGTAACTCGGACGGCTGGGGGACCAGTTTATACTACAGAAATAAAACCAGCATATGATATGTATATACAAGCAAACGGCAAGGTCTATGCTAATTACGATAGTTCTTTTTGGTTTGCATTTCTGATCAATCTTACAGAAATTAATAATATAGAAAATTTAGATACAAGTTATGTAACAAACATGAGTGGGTTATTTTGTTACTCTGGATCCTTGGTGAATTTAGATGTAAGTCATTTTGATACATCAAATGTAACAAATATGATGGATATGTTTGCTAATGCGTTTTCACTCGCAACATTAGATGTAAGTCATTTTGATACTTCAAATGTAACAGATATGAACGAGATGTTTTATGGGGCAGATTCTCTTACCACATTAGATTTAAGTAATTTTGATACTTCAAATGTAACAGATATGAGTAGTATGTTTTCTGGAGATAAAGCACTTACTTCTATTATATATGGAAGTAAATTCATTCATGCCAATAATGCTTACGTTGATTACATGTTTAAGAGTTGTCCTGCAAATCGGCCAACCGATCCTTCTTGGGAAGGCCTAGACTTGGATTAAGAGTGTAGAAATACACTTTTTTATTTTTGATTGTTGTTAAAGTGGTTTATTTTTATGAGAATTGATGAGGAAGTTGATTACTTTTTTTCAAAATTAGTGGGATTCTTGATATAATAATGAAAGAAAGAGTGATGGAATGAAAAAGATAATTTTAGTGGATGGAAACAATTTGATTTTTAGAAGTTATTATGCAACTGCTTATTCAGGAAATCTACTTAAAAATTCTAAAGGCTTTCCAACAAATGCTTTATATGGATTTATTGGGATGATGCATAAAATTTTAGAAGAAGAAAAACCAGAATATATTGCCGTGGCTTTTGATATAGGAAAAAACTTTCGAAAAGAAAAATATTCTTTTTATAAAGAAGGTAGAAAAAAAACACCTGATGAATTACATATGCAAGAACCTTATGCTAGAAAGATTTTAAAAGCTATGGGAATTCCTTATTTTGAACTTGCTCCATATGAAGCGGATGATATTATTGGAACTTTCGCTAAGATGGTTGAGGAAGATCCAGATTTTATTGGAACTATTGTTTCTTCAGATCGTGATTTATTACAACTTGTAAGTCCTCAGTTAGAAATGAAATTATTAAAACAAAAAGATTTTATTCGTTATAATGTAGAAAATTTTCAAAAAGATTATGGTATTGATCCTATTAAAATTATTGATTTAAAAGCTTTAGCTGGCGATGTTTCAGATAATATTCCGGGAGTTCGTGGAATTGGTGAGAAAACTGCTTTATCTCTTTTACAAAAATATGGATCTTTAGAAGGAATTTATGAGCATATTGATGAGATAAAAGGAAAAACAAAAGAAAAGTTGGAAACCGATAAAGAAAATGCTTTTATGAGTAAAGAGATCGCGACAATTTATAAAGATGTTCCTTTAGAAGTTCATGATTTGGAAGATATTAAATATACGAAAGAAAATACCGATGAATTGTACTCTATTTATGAAGAATTAGAATTTTATTCTTATATGAAAGGTTTAAAACAAGAAAGTGTTGAAATTAATACTCAGTATAAAGAAATTCATGATGTTTCAGAAATTAAAGAAAGTAATGAATATGCTTTTTATCTTGAACTTGATGGGGCTAACTATCATATGAGTTCTATTTTGGGAATGTCTTTGGCTTGTCAGGATGAATCCTATTTTATTTCTAAAGATCTTATTGAAGAAGTATTAGAAAAAATTCAAGATAAAGTATTGTATACTTTTGATTGGAAAAAAAATATTGTTTCTTTACACAGAGTAGGTATATCTTGTCCAGTTGTAAATACCGATTTAATGATTTTATATGCTTTAATTCAAGATGGCAGTAAGGACGATATTGCTTATTATGCCGTTCCCTCAGGATATTCTGTAGATTTTTTAGATAATGTTTGGAAGAAAAAAGAAGGCTTAACTGAGAAACTTAAACAGGATATTGTGTTAAAAAGCCGTTTTATTTTTGATCAACGAGATCGAGCTATTTTGGATTTAAAACGTGATGGAATGTATGATTTGTTTTTAAATATTGAAATGCCTTTGGCTCCAGTTTTAGCGGATATGGAAATTGAAGGAGTTAAAGTCGATAAAAATATTTTAAATGAAATGAAAGATGAAATGAAAGGAAAAATTGATGTTTTAACAAAAGAAATTTATGAATTAGCTGGAATAGAGTTTAATATTTCTAGTCCTAAACAATTAGGAGAAATTTTGTTTGATAAGTTAGGTTTGCCAGGTGGTAAGAAAAATAAATCTGGCTATAAAACTGATGCAAAAGTTATGCATAAATTGCTTGGAATTCATCCGATTATCCAAAAAGTTTTAGATTATCGTAATGTAACAAAACTTTATTCAACGTATTTGGAAGGTTTAGAAAACTATATTTTAGACGATGGAAAAATTCATACAATTTTTAAACAGAATTTTGCAAGAACAGGTCGTCTTTCTTCTACAGAGCCAAATTTACAAAATATTCCTGTTCGAGATGAAGAAGGTAAAAAAATTCGAAGAGCCTTTTTACCTAAGAATGATGAATTTTTAAGTGCTGATTATAGTCAGATTGAACTACGTATCTTGGCTCATATTTCTGATTCAAAAGAATTGCAAGATGCTTTTATAAATGATCAAGATATTCATACAAAAGTAGCCGCGGATATTCATGGAATTAAAGAAAGTGAAGTTACTAAAAAGATGAGAAGTACAGCCAAAGCCGTTATTTTTGGAATCGTATATGGGATTAGTGGTTTTGGATTAGGAGAAAATTTAGAGATAAGTCCAAAAGAAGCAAGAAATTTTATTGATAAATACTATGAACTTTATCCTGGGGTAAAAAGATATATGGATAAAATTGTAGAAGAAGCTTATAGTGAGGGAAGTGTTCGAACTCTTTTTAATAGACGAAGAGTGATTCCTGAATTAAACAGTCCAGAGTATATGGTAAGACAAGCTGGAGAAAGAATAGCTCTTAATACTCCTATTCAAGGAACAAGTGCTGATATTATAAAAAAAGCTATGGTGGAAATCTTTAAAAAATTTCAAGAAGAAAATATACGTTCAAAAATGGTTTTACAAGTACATGATGAACTTATTTTTGATGTAAAAAAAGAGGAACAAGAAAAAGTAGAAGGAATTGTCAAAGATATTATGACACATACGATTACTTTAAAAGTTCCATTAAAGGTGAGTGCAGATTATGGAAAAAACTGGTATGATACAAAATAAGAAAATTGTAGTTGGAATTTTGCCGACTATTCATCTATATGAAACAAATGATCCTTATGAAGATCGTTATGTTTTTATTAATAATTACCCTAAAAAAATTTATGAATCTGGAGCTATTCCAGTAGGGCTTCTTTTTAATGATGGCAAAATTTCTTTAGAACAGCTTGATATGTGTGATGCTTTTTTATTTCCTGGTGGAAGTAGGATTGATCACGAACTTTATAAGGTTTTATTATATGCTTATCAAAAGAAAAAGTCTGTTTTAGGAATTTGTATGGGAATGCAGGCTATGGCAATTTTTTCTGTAATGCAAGAAGAAACTCATGGAAAATATTTAAGTTTATCTAGTGAAGAAATCAATGCGATTTATCAAAAGATGAAAAAAGAAAATCCGACTTTGAATATTTTAGGACATTCAAATATTCATGGTGATGTAACGGTGCATCGAGATAATATTGATGAAGCGAAACATCTGATTCAAATTTCTAACAATTCTTTTTTACAAAAAGTTTATAAAGGAAATGAAGCTAATGTGGTGAGTCTTCATAATGTAGTTGTTCAAAGAGTGGGTCCTTTATTTAAAGTAAGTGCAAGAGCAAGTGATGGGGTAATTGAAGCTATTGAGAGTGTGGATGATAAACTTTTTTGGATTGGTGTTCAGTTTCATCCAGAAGTAACAGATGAAAAGCTTATAAAAATGTGGATTGAAAAAATTTCTGCTTTTTTATAAGTTTTTTTAATCTTTCTTGTTTAACTTTAAAAAAATTTGTATAATGGTACTATACTAGAAAGAGGATTAAGAATATGGACGCGAAACATTGGGTTAGTATAGGTATTACTTTGAGTTGTTTAGTAGTTGTTTGTATCACGACATCATTTGCTTATTTTGTTGCTTCAATAGAAGCAAATAATATTAATGAAACAAATTTTGAATCGGCAACCTTAGGAAGCATTAAATATGATGGGCAAACAACTTTTAATGAAACAGAAATTTATCCAGGAATGAAATATGTTCAAACTTTTACAATTGAAAAAGGTTCACAAGAAGGACAAGGAGTTTATGAAATTGATTTAGAAGGAGTTATACCAGAAGAGTTTAAAAATGATGTAACGATAACCTTATATAAAACAACGAATCCAACCACCAATAATGTTACAAGAGTAGAGGGAAGTCTTACTCAAACTACAGAAGGGTTTATTAAAGAAGATACGATAACGATAAATGGATCTTTAGAAAAAGTATATGGTCCAAATCCTTTAACAAACAGTAGTGAAATCATTTTAGAACAAGCAGAATTTGATACAAAAACATTAGAAAAAACAACATATTATTTAGTATATGAATATAAAGATAATGGTAATCAAAACACCCAACAAGGAAAAACATTCAGCGGGAAAGTAACTGTAAAATTAATTGCTGAGAAAGCTCCAACCATTGAAGATCAAATCATATCTCAATTAGATACAACAGGAAAATGTCCAAAAGTATCAGAAGATGGGACAGTAAAGGTTAGTTCCACAGAAAGTACGAATGGTTATCTTTGTAGTGCACCAGATGACTATGGAACGAGTTACTATTTTAGAGGCAATGTTGAAAACAACTGGGTAAAATTTGCAGGATACTACTGGTGAATCCTAAGAATCAATGGAGACGGATCGATAAGAATGATTTATGCAGGAGATACAAGTGTCATAGATGCTTTAGATAATAAAGAAGAAGTTTTAAAAAATGGATACGATGATAGTAATACAGATTATACCCAAATAGGCACAAGTGCTTATAATTTAACTCAGGTTGATAATGCGTATGTCGGATATATGTATGGTACACCAGGATCAAGTACCTATAAAGAAACTCATGCCAATATTAATAATAGTACAGTTAAAGAAATAGTGGATGAATGGTACGAAAAGCATATTAAAGGTACTGAATATGAAAATTACCTAAGCGATACCTTATTTTGTAATGATAGGTCTTTTGCATCTAGCAATACCGGAACAGGTGCTGGAACAAGTACGACTTACTATCGAACATATGATACAGACAATCATACTCTATATTGTAAAAATCAAAATGATCGATTCACTATAAACGATGAAGCAAAAGGCAATGGAGATTTAACTTATCCAATTGGATTGGTTACAGCAGACGAAGCCTATTTATCTGGTGGATACAGTGCTACTAATTCTAAGTATTATTTATATACAGGCAACAGTTATTGGACCATGACACCGTATTATGTCGGATCAAACGGGATTAGTTTTGTTTGGGATATTAGTAAAGATTTAGTAGGAAATTTTCAAGTCTCTTATACATATAATGGCGTTCGGCCAGTCATAAATCTTAGGTCTGATGCTCTAAAACAAGGCTCAGGAACGGCCGATGATCCATTTATGGTATATTGAGTTATGAATAATTTTAAATGAAGATTATAGTTAAAAGAAAACAGAGAAAAAGTTTAAATTTATTTCTCTGTTTTTAAAATGTAATAAAATTGTTTTTACTTTTTAAGGGGTTAAGGATTTTTTGATTTCTTCAATTTTTTGAATTGAGGATCCGGTATATTTGGCAATTTTAGAAATGCTTTCATTGTTTTCTAACATGTTTGTAATGACATTTAACTCTTTTTGCTCAATTCCTTGAGAAATACCTTGTTCAATTCCTTCTTTTTTATATTCATCTCGCCATTTGTCTTGCATATTTTTCATTTTTCTTGTGTCTTCATCATAGATGAGTTTTCTTATTTCTTTTACTAAGTCCATTAATAATTCACTTCCTTCCGCGATTTTTTCTTGAATCTCAAAACTTGGTGCTTTGATTAGTAATAACATTTTTTCTAATAAATTACTTTCACCCACATTATATCCATCACTTTTTATCTTGTCAAGGTTATAAATAAATCCTTTTAAGTCTTGATCTACTATATAATTTTCTTCTTTTAGTAGATATTCTGTTTTTAAGTTTTTAGTAAAGGGTAATGAATTTTTTAAACAAAGGTTATACTGTGTTACTTTTTTCTTTTGACTATAATCCTCACCAATTTGAAGTTCTGTAGAGTATATTCGAAAGAAATACATTTTACTTTTCGTAAATTTTTCTTGATCAAATGAAGTATACATTTCTATGTTGATGATTTCATCTGGAAGTTCTACTAAAATATCGGAAGTTAGTGTTTTATTTTTTAGATTTGTCTTATTTAACG
>CALVOC010000061.1 GCA_944350145.1 uncultured Bacilli bacterium | reverse complement strand
CAATAACATTAAGTTTGGTAATAAGTGCATATTTTATATGTCTATTTGTTGCACTTCGTTTGAAAATTTAGGAATTTGCTCGAAAAATATTGTCAAACAACCAAAAATCTGTTAGAATTATACATGATTTAACGAAGAAAGGAGATAATTATGGCTAATATTAAGAGTTCGAAAAAAGCAATTAAAGTTATCGCTAAAAAAACAGAAAACAATCATGAACTAAAAGCTCGTGTAAAAAATTGTATTCGTAACTGTGATAAAGCAATTGAAGCTGGAGATAAAGAAACTGCACAAAAACTCCTTGCTGATGTACAAAGATATATGGACCGTGCTTTAAGCAAAGGCCTAGTAAAAAGAAATACTGTAGATCGTCAAAAATCAAGACTTGCAAATAAAGTTAAAGAAATGGCTTAATAAATACCATTTCTTTTTTTATAACTCCAAAAATTTATTCATAGCTTTTTGTCTTTTTAAACTAAGCGAAAAATTATCTTTTCTTCTTAAAGCTTTACGATAATAATAATTTAACAAATCTAAATCCGTTGCATTATCTAAAATATAATTTCTTAAATGAAAAGCAAATTGAAAATAAGAATTCAAGACATCTATATTTAAAGAACTATTAAAATAACGCAACTCTAAAGTATCTGGAGTGATGCATATACAATAACCTTTGCGTTTTAAATGCTTCACTTCTTGAGTTTTCAAAATTTCTTTTACTAAAGAAGGTGTCAACGGTTTAACATCAAAATAAACAGAATTACGAATATTCTTTTGATCTCCTTTACTAAGCTCATATATTTCTGGTTGAAATGCATAAAGAAATTTCAAAACTTTTTCTATTTTTTCAAAATCCCCAATAAAAGAACGATCTAAATGAATATGAAATCCAGTATCATAAGAATTAGGTCGAATATAACAACCTTCATTTTTTAAAATAAAAAGCCATTTCTTTAAGTCATTTAAAGATGTTTTGTAATCACTTAAAATTGGTGAAATAAACTCACCGCCAACTCGTATGATTTGACCATTAAAATCAAGTCTTTTAGTTATGCTCACTTCAGTTTTTAATTGATATTTATCATAAGAAGTATGCTCGGCCTTTTTATAGCAAGGAATATCATACTTTTCACTAATTTTATCTAAAATTCCTCCATTAAATTCTAATTCATATCCAAAAGTCTTCACAAAATCCCCCCAACTTATAGAAAATTATAAACCCTTTTTATTTAAAATGCAATTTTCCAAAAGGATAATCCATTAAATAATTATTTTTTTACCAAATCGGACTTTATTTTCAATTTTTGATCTTGAAATTCATAATAACTTTTTAAAAAAATATTATAATAAAGGCTGTTTACTTCCCTATCCTGAATTTGTGATTGTTGATTTCTAAATCTTATTTGCTCCATACTTTTCTCTACCTCACTTGTAACCATACCATAGCTTTTAAACAATGAAGAACAATTCTTCAAAAGATTTTCAAACACACCATACGGAGTTTCAACTGTTTCAAAAAAATGTAATCTTTCTTGATAACTTTGCATTTTTTCAGCACATAAAAAAGAATTAAAATATTGAGGATTTTCCTGAGCGATCCAAATCATATAAAGCATAGCATTATTGTCGGCATCCAATTCGGTAACCAAAGACTCATGAATCATAATATTTCCTTCAGAAGAATTTTTATTAAATTTTTTTATAAATTCCTGATCATTCAAATAATTATTTCCAATTAAAGCTTCATAAGAATCTTTAGGATGTTCAAAACAATACCGCTGATAACAATGAGCAATCTCATGAAGAGCATCCTGCATAAGCGTATAGTTATATAAATCCACATCTTCATATTTATTAAATCGATTAAGTGTAATATCAATCGCTAAAGAATTATCCATAGCATCAACAGAAACAGCCATATCATAATCTCCTCCATAAAAGGTAACATAAACTTTAGGAAGCCCGATTTTTTCTAACTGCTCTTCAAAAAAATAAAAAAGCAAAATGGGAGAAATCTTTTCTTTATTCAAAAGTTTATTCTCTAATAACATATGACCTAATGTACCCAACTCACCATTTACTATATATCGATCATTGACCATGGATAATATTTGATAAATGATTTTCTGAGATTCTAAACTTATATTAGGATGAGCATTGATTTCATCTAATAATTTTAAAAACTCAGCATAGACAAAATTTGTCTGTAAATTTCTTAATCTTGTTTCTAAACTCATATATTTCACCCTATAAAAAGTATATCAACTTATTTACAGGAAATCCAGTTTGCCCAATTCTTTTACTCAATTTTACAGAAAAAAATGAGTAAAAGAATTGTTCTCTTCATAGAATTTTGTTAAAATGAGGATAGTGATCTATATGAAAATATTTATTCAAAAAATGCTTGTTCCATTAATTTGTCTTTTTATACTGGTTTTTGTATTTTTAAATGCCAACAATTGGACCGAAAAACTAGCCGATTTCACTTTAAACGACCCAGAAATATACATACCATTCTCAAATGAATATGTAAAAAAAGAAGATTTTCTCTTTGTTCAAAATACCAAAACTTTTCTGCCATTTAGCAAAGGCGATTTAAAAAACATTTACTATACCATTGTAAACAACGGTTGGAAAGAATTTACCTTTTATTGTCCAAGTGAATATACCCATTGTTTAGAGGACGTGAAAGAAATTAGTAACGATCAAGACTTGTTAACCCATTTAAACAATTACGTTCACCCATATAATAGTGTTTCAAGTATTAAAACAGACATTAATGAATCTAGAAGTATCACAGTTACAATCGAATATTTTTATAAAGAAGAGCAAAAAAAAGAAATTAATCAAAAAGTAAACGAAATTTATAATCAAATCATCACTTCAGACATGGATGATTATACTAAAATTTTAACCATTCATGATTATATTATCAACCATGCAAAATACGATATTGAAAGAAACAATGAAGGAGAAAGTACCTATCATTCTTATATTGCATATGGTCCACTTTTAGAAGGATTTGCAACCTGTAACGGATATACCGATGCCATGGCTTTATTTCTAGAAAAAATGAATATTCCAAATTTCAAAGTAGCAAAAACCCCAGAAAAAAATGAAGAAACCGAAGGACATGTATGGAATGCAGTTTTTCTAAACAATCAATGGCTTCATCTCGATTTAACTTGGGACGATCCAGTAAGTAGCGACGGAAAAGATTATTTACAACATAAATACTTTTTAATCACAACGGATCAATTAGAAGAAGCAGACACTACTGGAGAAGTTATTGTAACAGAACACGAATTCAAAAAAAATATCTATCCTGAATTAAAAAATTAGAAGAAAATAAATCCTTCTAATTTTTCTTTGCATCAATATATTCTTGAACCTCTTTTACTGTATCGTCAAAATGATCATAATGAACATCAAACCATTTAACAGAAAATTGATGATTAAAAAAAGTATATTGTCTCTTTGCATAATGTCTAGAATTCTTTTGAATTTCCAAAATAGCATCTTCTAAACTGCATTTGCCATCAAAATATTTATAAAGTTCTTTATACCCAATTCCAGTTTCTAAAGCCTTACTATGAACATTTTGATCATAAAAACTTTTTACTTCTTCTAAAAGACCATCTTGCATCATTTTCTCTACACGTTTATTAATAAGCTCATATAAATGATGACGGTCAGTAGTAAGTCCAATGATAGTTGCATTATATAAAGGTTTAGGCTCCACCACAGTCGTATTTTCTCGTTCTAAAAAACGAATTAATCTTTTACGATTATGAACATGAATCGAACAATTAGGATCTTTTTCTAAACATTTTTTTAAAAGTTCTTCATTACTAAACGAATCATAGTTAAAATCCTTTTTTTCTTCTTTAGAAAAACGATAATCAAATAAAGCAGCTTTTAAATAAAGACCTGTGCCCCCCACAAAAATAATATTTCGATCTTTAAATTTTTCTAATAAAGCTCGAGCATCCTTTTGATAATCAAAAACAGTATAATTTACTAACGGACTTACAAAATCAAATAAGTAATGCTCTACTCCTTCTTTTTCTTCCTCAAGTATTTTAGCCGTTCCAATATTTAAGCCTTGATAAACTTGCATCGCATCACAATTAATAATAATTGCATTATACTTTTTAGCAAGTTCTACACTCATTTTCGTTTTGCCAACACCAGTTGGACCTACTATACATAAAATCATTTCATCACCACCTAAAATTTTAAATTTAAAATCATAAAACATCATTTAAAATCAATTAACTAATATTACATATGGATCACTAGAAGTTCCAATTCCCCCAAAAATTTCAACATTGCCATTTAGATTTATTACTGGACGTATATGTCCTTTATCCGTAACAGATGCATAATCTATTGCACCTGATCCTGTTATATTCCAAACCCATGAGCTTCCAGAAAAAAATCTTATAGGAGACATAGTGTATGTTAGCATATTAGCATATAAATAAACTAAACGATTTAAATAGCCAGAACTCATTCCCGCATAGGCTAGTTCATCGCTCGTGATAAGTCCAATCGGATAAGTTAGAGCTTGATTTCCTTTTGTATTTTCTACAGTAAATAGATCATTTTGATTTGGACAAAGAAGACTTGGAGTATGATTTGTATATCTTTGATGTAGTCTATAGTAAGTAGTTGAAGTTAAGCTTACTCCATCCCCACTTGTAATGCTTCGATCATTACAAAATCCTGAATCGGCTATATGGCTACTTAAACCTTTATCTACTATGTTTGTTTTATACCAACTGTCTAACTTAGTTTTTATTGTACTATCTTTTTCATTTTTGACATTTAGTTCATAACTTTGATTTATGGTATTTCCATACATGAATCCTACATAAGCTGGACTGTTTTTTAAATTATTAAATGAATCTCTATCAATACTTAAACCACTTCCGGTTGCATTTGGTGTTGTTCCTGCATATAAAAGTCTTACAGATCCGTCTCCATTTAAACGAATGACTCGCCAATAAGCATTGGCAAAATATACATAGTTGTTAGACACACTTCCTCGGTAATAATATGTTTCTCCATAATCATCGGTTCCTACATATAGTCCTCGATCGGATTCATCACTCTCAGTCTCACTTTGGGTATAAGCATAAGCTGTGATTTTCCATCTTGTCGCAGATCCACTTTGATATTCTTCAGCACTTAATATTTTATACATCGTTGTACAACTTGTTGGCCGCCAGTAATTAGGACTACCTTGCTCATTATAACTCATACTACCAACACACGTATAATAATTGCCATTCGCATATTCTTCATTGGAAATGTCTGTATAATTTTTATAATCACTACTTGATCCATAATTTTCTATGTAATAACTACCACTACTGTTATCAAATCGGTAACTTGTTCCTATGTACATAGATGCATTGGTTGTAGCCTCGGATGTTGTATTGGCATGAACTTCAGACCATTCAATGATTGGTGCTGTTTTACTAAAGTCTGGGGTTTGTTTGCTTTTGATTTGTTCTTTGGCACTTTCGACACTTGAAGATTGATATTCATTTACTAACATGGCATCGGCTAAAGTGTTAAAGCCTTGTTCTATTGGTTCATATTTTGTTGCACTTCCTATAACTACGATTTTACTTTTAAAAGCTTTATTCATTGTCTCTTCTATGGCCGGTGTATCATAATCCATCCATATTCTTAAATTATATGTGATTTCTTCATTTCCAGATAAGTTTCCTTTTTGTAAGAGCCTTCCTTCTTTATATCCTTCTAAGTTCGTTTCTTCATATTGATTTAATGTTTGGATTGCATTGTAATCTAAGACGGCTGCAACATACCTACTATCTAACGTACTTGTATCTAATATACCCAAGGATACTTCATAACTTACAAAGGAATCACAAGTATTTTTAATTGTAAAAGTATATGGAGTAGATTTCATTCCTTCTTCATCGGTTATGGGATAGGCTTCACTTAATAAAATTCCATTATTTGTTTCCTCTAATTCAATATTTAAACATTTTGTAGAGGCCTGGTTTTCTTTTTTTTGTTTCACGGATAATTGCCAATAGGCAAAAGAAATTCCTATTACACTTAATAGTAAGATACTTAAAATAAGTATTTTACTTTTAGAATATACCCCCCCCCCCTAAAAATTTTCTTGATTTCAAAATTTCTCATATTTTTCTTATCCTTTCCTTTATTTCAATACACCAAAAATTTAATAAAAATATTTTTTTAAACTTGATAAGGATTTGAAGCAGTGCCATCTCCAGATTTTAAACTATTAGGTTTTAAATTTATGACAGGTCTTACATAAAAGTGACTATAGGCAACATCATAACTAGGAGTCGGTGTAGAAACATCACCATAAACTCCAATAGAATAATTAGCAGCATGAACACCCAAATAATTAAAAGGAGTCATCGTCCAAAAAGAATTTCTCATATATAGGTAATACCCTGTATTAGATGTATTATAGCCACCAGCTAAGACCACCTCATCAACACTTACTAAAGCTATCGGATAAGTCAAATCTCCATTGCCTATGATCTCATCATTTACTGTGAAGCGGTCATTTTGTAATTCACAAGTCAATTTAGGATTATAAGAGGAATTATCCCATGGACCATAATACCAACGATATGCAGTACCATTCCTAGCATAACCAAGTTGATTAAAATTACTATTTGGAGCAGTTTCGGCTATAGTTCGATCATTACAGAATAAAGTATCATTAATATATTCAGCATATTGATCTAACAAGTTATTCTCATACCATGTATCCAAATAAGATTTTATAGCACTTGAATTTGTATTTGCATGAGTCGCTTCATAAGAAGTTGAACTAGTAGCTCCATACATATATCCAAGATAGGCATTATCATTGCTATATGCGTTAAAAGCACTAGTACCTATTGCTCGATCGGTACTCTCCTCGCCATTTGGATGAGCAGTAGTACCGTCATAAATCATGCGAATAGAGCCATCTCCATTAATCCTTAGAATTCGCCAATAATATCCAGCAAAATAAACATAATTATTTTGAGAAGTTCCTCTAAAATAATAACTTGTACCATAATCATCTGGAGCAGAACATAGATAACCATTTGTAATTTCAATATTTGTTACTTGAACAGTTCCATCTTCTGCTACTGTCGGACATTTTCCTGTATCATCTAACTGAGCAATAATACTACAATTTATGCTATCTTCCCCATATTGTTCATAGCAACGATCCAAATCTGTTTCTTCTTTAAAATATAAATCACAACGAGTCTTATAAGTAGTTAAACCTTTTACAATTGGTGCCCAAGCTTCACTATCCCAAGATATTGTTACACTTGCATCTTCCTTGCCATTTACAAAACAAGTTGCTTTATCAAAAACATAATTGTCGGCATTCTCTTTTTC
>CALVOC010000060.1 GCA_944350145.1 uncultured Bacilli bacterium | reverse complement strand
AAATCAAGGGTCTAGATGAACTCACTTCGTTCGCCCTTGATTTTTTATTTGATGTCTACCATTTGGGGTTCACATCATTAAGGTGCTTTTTTTTTGAAAAAGTTTGGTATAATACATAGCAAAAAAGGAAGGAAAATATGAACATAAATCCAATCTATTTATCAAAAGAAGAATGTTGCAAATTATAAAAATAAAGGAAAAATAAAATATCAAAGGAATACTTTGCATTATTTAGATCAAGAAGGAATTCGGTTATCTCGTGAATAGGCCTTGTACAAAGCTATTGAAAGACAAAAAGAAATAACAAAAACGTATCAACATCAAAATATTATCTATGTAAACAAAAGGGTAAAGGATGTGTTTTACATGAACATACCTTTGCCCCAAAAATTTACTGTTTACAAAATTTTCCATTAAAATATCGATTAAAAATTTTAAAAGAACTTTTAGAAAAAATTTAAGAATTTTTAGAACATAAATTAACTTTAGATAAAATGGATACTTACTTTGAAAAATTGAGTCGAAAACATCCATTATAAAAATTTCATATCTAAAATTTGTTCAAAATAAATACTTGTATGATCTTCTAAAAAAATTTTACGTTGATGAAAATCTAAAAAAGTAATATAAGATTTTTTAGAATAAATATGTCCGTGAAGAAAAAATTTCAAAAAGATGAAAGCTTTTGTATGATAAGCACTTAAAACCTTTTTTTCTAATATTTCTAGATTATCCTCACTTAAAATAGGTTTAGAACAAAGACTTTTTTCTTCTAAAATTTCCTTTTCTAAATCTTTAGAATGAAAGAAAGATTCAAAAGGAGCCCATTTAATATTTTCACGATTCTTATTCATGATGACCTCCTATTTTTTGGTTGCGATCTTTAATAGTCGAATTTTCTAATAAACTAGAAGCTTTTAAAAGACTATTTTTGCCAAATCGATTATGAACTTGATCAAGTGCTTCCAAAAGCTTTGCTTGATCTTGCTGATGCTTGAAAGACTCAAAAAGATTTAATTGAACACCTTCTTTGTCTTTTAAAGAACCTAAAGATAAACTTACTTTTCGAATGGGCATGTTTTCTTCATAAAACTTATCAAATAAAGTCATACAAAGAGAGTAGAGTATTTCTTCACTATCGGTTGCTTGAGCAAGTTTTTGAGAATGATAAAATCCTCCACCAGTGATCTTGGAATAAGTTATTCCTAAACCAAGTAATTGAGTTTCCTTTTTTTCTAACCGTAACCGAGTCGTTAAAACCTCTAACATTTCATGAAAAATCAAAAAAATTTCTTCATTATAATAATCTTTAAATAAAACCTGACTATGACTAAAAGACTTTTCCTTGGGTGTCTTATCAAAATCTTTAATTCTAGAAAAATCAATTCCATTCGCATGTTCCCATAATTCTTGACCGATAATTCCAAATTTCTTTTTCAAAAACATCGGATCTTGATGAGCTAAGTCTCCCATAGTAAAAATTCCTAAATTATTAAGTTTCTTTTCCAAACGAGATCCAATACCCCAAACTTTTGAAAGAGGAGTAACGGGCCAAAGTTTTTCCTTCACATCTTGAAAATCCCACTTAGCAATCCCATTTTTATATTTTTTTGCTTCCAAGTCCATAGAAAGCTTAGCAAGTAAAAGATTAGGACCGATACCACAAGTCGCGGTTAATCCTGTTTTTTGCTCAATTGTTTTTAAAATATCACAAGCAAGCTCATAATCTGTTTTTTTAAAATAACTTAGATAATCTGTAATGTCTAAAAAACATTCATCAATCGAATAAATATGTAAATCTTCAAAACTGACAAAATCTGTATAGATTTTGACAACTTCTTTGGATTTTTCTAAATAAAGTTTCATTCTAGGTGGAACAATTTGATAAGAAATATTTTTAGGAATTTCATAAAGTCTTGTTCTTCCTTTAATTCCTTGTTTCCTTAAAAAAGGACTTACAGCCAAAGTAATTGCTCCATTTCCTTGACTTTTACTCGCGACAACTAAAGGTGTCGTAAAAGGGTCAAGTCCTCGTTCAATACATTCAACTGAAGCAAAAAAACTTTTTAAATCAATACATAAAATATGTCGATCTTGCATTTTAACCACCTCAAAACATTTGTTCGTATTTATTGTAACGCATTTAAAAAAAACTTACAATTGGTAATTGCTGGAAACTTACAGGATTGTAATTATAAATTGGCTTGTTTTTTTTAATAAGTATGGTAAAATGATTGGGTAGGGTGAATTTATATGGAAAATGCAAAAAAATATATTCCGAATATTTTAACCGCGAGTCGTTTACTATTTACACCAGTAGTTATATTTTTAGGATTGACCAATCATTACAAAATTTTAATTGGAGTAGCTATAATCATTGCTCTAACAGATTTTGTAGATGGATATTTAGCTCGTAAATGGAATGTAGTAAGTGAGCTTGGAGCAAGACTAGATGTCATAGGCGACAAAATGTTAGCTATAGGCCTTTTACTCATTTTAATTATTAAAAATCATGCTTTTTTCTATGTGCTAATTTTAGAATGTGTGATTAGTGTTTTAAATTTGTATTTTTATTTTCGTAAAGGAATCGCTGCATCATTATTAGTTGGAAAGTTTAAAACATGGATTATTTTTATTACAATCATCTTAGGATTCGTTGGGTTAGTTGTTCCGTGGTTTTCTAAATACGTGAATATCTTTGTTTATTTCACCGCGGCCTTACAAGTAATCACAATTTTCTGTTATCTTATTTATTTAATAAAAACACCAAATCAAAAAAAAAACTTAGAAGATAATTACTTAGAATATTATAAAATCATTAGGCCTCTCTTATTTAAGGGGGAAATGCAAAAGAGAAAAGAATATCCTCATCATATTAATGAATCGGTATATGCTCATGTATTAAGAGTGTCCTACGACTGTTATCGAATTGGAAAATTTCTTCATATGGACTACCAAAGCTTAGCTATTGCGGGACTCTTACATGATTTTTATGAACATCCTTGGCAATATTGTAAAGAAAAAAAGCCATTTTTTCAAAAACACGCATTTACTCATGCCAAAGAAGCCGTGGTAAATGCTAAAAAAGTATTCGGAAGTGAAGTAGTTACTCCAAAAGTAGAAAGCATTATGATTACTCATATGTTTCCAATTAACAAAAAAATTCCTCGCAACAAGGAAGCCTGGCTATTAACTTTAGTAGATAAAGCCGATTCAATTGATTTTATTTTACATCCAATTGCTCTATATAAAATCTTTCGTCATAAAGATTATCAAAAAACAAAAAAAGAAACGATGAAAAAAATTCAAAAAAAGATTCAAGAATACGAAAAAAAAGAAAAGTGAAGTTGTCAAATGATGCCAAGATATTTGCATTCTTTTTTTTTATTCTGTATAATAAATATGGTGAATGAGTATGGCAAAGAAGAAAAAAACAAGTGGTGAAAATAAAAAAAATGCCGGTTATAGTGTAGAACTTATTGGTTTAATTCTTATTTTAATCGGTGTAATTGGTTTTGGATTCGGTCCAGTAGGCTCATTAATAAAAAAGTTTGCCATGTTCCTTTTAGGTGAATGGTGGCCATTAATTCTTATTTTTGTTTTACTTATTGGATTTTATATGCTAATTAAGAGAAAATTACCAAATTTTTTCAGTGCTCGTTATATTGGGCTTTATCTAATTTTAATTGTAATTCTTATTTTAAGTCATTTAACTTTTGTAAAAACAGTAGAAAATCCAACGGATATTTTTGATGCGACGATTAATAATTATATGAGTCGAGTAGCCTCTATTGGCAGCAATAATGCTCTTTCAAGTTCAGGTCAAGTTTCTATTGTCATCGGAGGAGGAATCATTGGAGCTGCCTTTGCCTTTGGATGTGATGCATTGTTTGGATTAAATGGAACTTATATTGTAGTTGCATTCATTGGTTTATTTGGAATTATTCTCCTTTTCAATGTAAACTTATCCAATACATTAAACAATTTAATTTCAAAATTCAAATGGTTTAAAAAGAAAAGTGAAGAAGATCACGAAGAAGATGAAGTGGATATGCGTGAAGCCATGTTGGATAAAAGACTTCATGAAGTGGATGAGGAAGCAAGTGATTCTAAATCTATTGTAGTAAATAGTGTAGAAGAGTTAAAACATTATAAAGACCCAAAAGAAGAACCTTTTGAAGTACCAAAAGTAGCTAATCCTGCTGCTGCAATGCCAAATCCAAATTATCAACTTCCACCAATGAGTTTGTTAGATGATCCACCTAAAGCAAAGAAGACCAATTCCAATCAATTTTTAATTAATAATAAACAAAATTTAGAGAGAGTTTTAAAAGACTTCCAAATTTCTGGTCGAGTAGTAGATATACATATGGGACCAGCAGTTACTCAATTTGAAGTAGTGGTTCCTAGTGGAACAAAAGTAAGTCGAATTAGTTCAATTAACAAAGAAATAGCTCTTGCTTTAGCAGCAAAAGATGTTCGTATTGAAGCTCCAATACCAGGAAAAAATACCATTGGAGTAGAGATTCCTAACCAAGCAATTTCGGCTGTAAAAATCAAAGAAATTTTAGCTTCTAAAGTAATGTTAGAAGCAAAAGGTGGCTTACAAGTTGCGTTAGGAAAAGATATCATGGGAAATCCAAGATGTACAGATTTAACTAAAATGCCTCACTTATTAGTAGCAGGTTCAACTGGATCCGGAAAATCTGTATGCATTAACAGTATGATTGCTTCTATTTTAATGCGTTATCGTCCAGATGAAGTAAAACTAGTATTGGTCGATCCAAAGCAAGTAGAGTTGTCAAATTATAATGGAGTACCTCATTTGTTATGTCCTGTAGTAACAGATCCTAAAAAAGCTTCTTTAGTTCTTCAAAAAGTAGTAAATGAAATGGATAAAAGGTATCATATATTTGCTGAAAAAGGAGCCAAAAAAATCGATGATTATAACCGTATGTTGGAAGAAGAAAACAAAAAAAATCCAGAAAACAAACAGCCTAGAATGCCTTATATTGTTGTAATAGTAGATGAAATGGCCGATTTAATGATCGTAGCAAGAAAAGAAGTAGAGGATTCTATCATGCGAATCACTCAACTTGCCAGAGCGGCTGGAATTCATTTGATCGTAGCAACTCAAAGACCAAGTACCGATGTAATTACTGGAGTTATTAAAACCAATATTCCTTCAAGAATAGCTTTTGCCGTAGCAAGTAATGTGGATTCAAGAACCATATTGGATCATCCTGGAGCTGAAAAATTGCTAGGAAAAGGAGATATGTTATTCTTGCCAATGGGAGAAAATACACCAATAAGAATTCAAGGATGCTTTATTTCTGATGATGAAATTCGTCGTCTTATCGAAGCGGTTTGCAAAGAACAACAAGCAAGTTACGATGAATCTTTAACGACAACCTTAACTGAAACAGCATCTACTTCTGGAAGCACGGATCGTGAAGAATATGATGATCCTATGTATAATGAGATTGTAGATTTTGCAGTCAAAACAGGAAAAATAAGTGCTTCTCTAATTCAAAGAAGATTTAGATTTGGCTATAACCGAGCAGCTAGAGTCATTGATTTATTAGAAGAACGAGGTATCATAGGCCCTCAAAATGGTAGTAAGCCAAGAGAAGTATTAGTAAAAGTAAAAAATGAAGAAGAATAAAAGGTTAATTGTCAAATAGTGCATGTGGAACAAAGGAATCACAAGAAATAGTGAATGCAAAATTAAGCATTTGCTATTTTTTTGTTTGTCTAACTTAATTTGACGTTTTATGAGATTTTATTTTGCTTATACTAAAAAAATTATAAACTTCACACAACTCGCTTGACGTGGGGGGGGGGTATTGTGATAAAATATAAACAAGAAAATAGTCAGGATGAGGATAATGAAATTAGAAAAATTTAAACAAAGAGATCCAAAAAAAGTAGGAATAATTGTCTTTACAGTAGCTTGCATTTTGTTAATCGCAGGAGTATTTTTCTATACTTCGTTTGCCTCATTCGAAGTAAAATAAGACTTTAATATTATAAATGGAACAATTGGATCAAATGGCGACATTTATTTTGCTTTCTATGTTAACGATGTATTGTCTGCAACCATGCCCCAAAAAGGAGAAGGATACGCAATAGATGCAGAAAAAACAACTTGTAATAATGGAGCAAGTGTAGCATTTAATGCTGATGATTGGACAGTTCAAATAATAAATTTAGTAAAAACAGGAACAAAATGTAATTTATATTTCAAAACTCAAAGAAACATTCCAAACGAAATAATTGCTCAACTAGATACAACAGGAGCTTGCCCAACGTTAAATGATGATTTAGTAAATGTAACTGGACCAGAAAGTACAAACGGATATGTCTGTTCAGCACCAGATGATTATGGGACGAGTTATTATTTCAGAGGAAACGTTGAAAACAACTGGGTGAAATTTGCAGGATACTATTGGCGAATCCTAAGAGTAAATGGCGAGGGCTCGATAAGAATGATCTATGCAGGAGATGCCAATGTGATTGACGGATTATCCAATAAAACAGATGTACTAAAAAATGGCTATGATGATAGTAGTACTAAATATACTCAAATATCAAGCGGAAAATATGATCATACCACGAACTTTTTAGACGGAATAATAGGCTATATGTATGGAAACTCAGTAAACGCACAAGATTATTACTATGTAACAAACACATACAATAGCACTTTAAAAGAATCTGTTGATTCATGGTATGCAAGCCACATAAGCAATACCTCCTATGAAACATACATAAGTGATACATTATTCTGCAGTGATCGAAGATATACTTTTGGAAGACCAATAACAAGAGCAGATGCGACTTTTTATGACTATCGTTGGATTAATGGTCCATGGGATAGCCATAATACTCAATATCCAAGATTAACTTGTGAATTACAAAATGATCGTTTTACAGTTCAAAATACTACAATAGGAAATGGGAGTTTAACTTATCCGATAGCTATAATGACAACGGATGAAGTGGTTTTAGCTGGTGGATACAATACAGAAAATAGAAATTATTATTTATATACAGGAAATGATTATTGAACCATGAATGCTTCTTCAAGTGCTGAAAGTGCTGGCGATGCTACAGCTAGTTATAAAATTGTTACTTCTTCTGGACTTGTTTCTAGAAGCAGTATAATTTTTTCTTGCGGAATAAGACCAGTAATAAATATAAAAGGTGAAAGCTTACAAAATGGTAATGGAATGGCTTTAGATCCATACAGACCTTAGGGAATAGAAAGGATAGAAAAATGAAGAAAAAAATATTAATTGGAGTTCTCTTAATTAATTTTGGAATTCTTGGTATTTTATTAAGCAGAGAAGAAAAATAGAACAAGTTTATCAAGAAGAAAATATCGAACTAGCTGTCTATGTAGAAAATGTAAAACAAGATACTATACCTTCAAAAGGAAATGAAGAAAATTATATGTTTGAAAAGGCGATTTACTATACGAATGGAAAAGAAGATCCCAATATTACAGTATCATGGAATAATAGTCTCTGGGGTCCATTAATAAAAGGATTAACCGCTTATAAAACTCGTTGTGATTTATATTTCAAAAAAATGAGTTTTAATGAAGCAATTCTAGCTTGTAATCAAAATAAAAATGCTGCAGAATGTTT
>CALVOC010000059.1 GCA_944350145.1 uncultured Bacilli bacterium | reverse complement strand
TTAGCACTTGTCAATTGAGATTGCTACATTAGTAAAATTCTCTTTGTTATTTTTTAAATTTATGATAAAATCTTATTAAAGATTGATATTTTATATATCAAATCGTTAAGAAGTGAAAAAGTTGTAAATATCTACTTCAATCGCTCCAGTGACGTTTCTGTTTGAACTTTTATGTTTGAACTTAACATATAATCAATCCATTTGGATTGATTTTTTTGTATTCCAAAATCCCATAGGGCTTGGAAGTACATAGAAATCATCCTAAAAGATAGGAAGGAACTATAGTAAATATTATTAAGGAAGAACTTTCTTGTTAGTGTTCCAGTTAAAGAAAATTGTAAATTAGGTTTATCAAGATAAGTTGGTAAAACATCTATACTCACAAAAGAAACAATAGTTAGTATTCAAGATAAAATGAGAAAAAGATATATTAAAGAATTTAATGAAGAATTTGAATTAGATTCAAAGCTAAAAGAAAAAAAGTGAAAATAAAGATATTATTCCATATAAGAGAAAAATCTATAATGAAAAAGTTAAGGAAAAACAAGAAATATCTAATCTTGAAAATGAAGTATCTAATTTAAATGATAATAAAGCATCTACCAATAAAGAAATAACCATTCTTAATTTTCTATTAAATAATAAAAAATTAAAATTGTTAAATCCGCTAGTAAAAATTAGTAAATCCTTATAAGATAATATTACCAAAATTATAATAACTACAAATAATAAAATTTAGTAATAAACTTCTATAATTTATATTTTTCATTTTTTTCATTACAAGTATCACCTCATTTAATTTGTTTTCTATGATATCATTTTGTTTATTTTTTAAAATAAATACAAGGGAAAATCTAGAATAATTAACAATTACATAGTATAATTTTATTAGTTAATTTCTTTTCTGGGGGCGCTGCATGAAACCATTTAATAGCGATTTAAAAGATTATATTGAGCAACAAATATTACCAATATATGAAAATAATGATTCTGGCCATGGCATTGAACATGTTCAGTATGTTGTTAAACGAAGCTTGAAATTTGCTAGTCAATTTCCAAATATAAATCTTGATATGGTATATGTCATTGCTTCTTTTCATGATATAGCACATCATATAGATAAAGATAATCATGAAATATTATCTGCTAAACTATTTTATGAAAATGAAAAAATGAAAGATTTCTTTGATGATAAACAAAGAAAAACTATAAAAGAAGCAATAGAAGATCATAGAGCATCATTAGAATATGAACCTAGAAGTGATTATGGTAAGATAATTTCATCAGCCGATAGAACAACTAGTATTGATTCTGTATTGCAAAGAACTCATTCTTATACTACTAAACATTATCTGGATTTAGATTTGTATCAAATGATTGAGCGTTCTTATAACTATATACTTAAAAAATATGGTAATAATGACTATGCCAAAAATTACTGCTGTGATGATGAGTATGAACAATTTAAAAAAGATGTTGAAACAATATTAAAGGATAAATGGAAATTTGCTAAAAAGTATTTGGAAGTAAACAGAATTACGGATTTAAAAGAGAAAGCAAAAATATTTGCAATAAATGCTCATATGGGGCAAATTAGAAAAAGTGAACCCGATAAACCTATGATAATACATCCTATTAGTGTAGTTTGGGCTGCTAAAACCAAGAAAAGAGAAGACCGATAAACCTATGATAATACATCCTATTAGTGTAGGTATGCTATTAGCGGAATACGGCTATGATGAACCAGTAGTAGCTGCGGGTTATTTGCACGATGTTGTAGAAGATACTAAATATTCTATTGAAGATATAAAAAAAGAATTTGGCGATGAAGTTGCAAATTTAGTTATGGGGGCAACGGAACCAGATAAATCATTATCTTGGGAAGAAAGAAAAACACATACTGTTGAAGAAACTAAAAAGTTACCTTTAAGAAATAAACTAGTTATTTGTGCAGATAAAATAAATAATTTAGAAGATTTAATGCTTAAATTTCAAAAAAGTGGGAAAAGAGATTTTTCTGCATTTAAAAGAGGCGAAGAACAGCAAAAATGGTATTATGAAAGTGTATACGAAAGTTTAATTTATGGTGAAGATGAAAATTTACCTATATTTAAAAGACTTAAAAGTGTATTAGATACTATATTTGCAGAAAAAGAAGATCTATATTTAAGAGACACTATTTTTGATGATAATAAAGAGTACTATGAAAAACTAAAAAAATTACATGCTCAAAAAGTAGAACTACAAAAATTAAAAGCATTATGTACCTTATCAAAACCGTTTGTTATTGAATTTAGTGGTACTCCTAGAACCGGGAAAACCACTACGATAAATAATTTATATGATTTCTTTAAAAAAGGTGGTTTTAATACTGCTATAATTGAAGAATTTACTACATCCAGATATTATAAAGAAATATTTAAACTAAAATATAAAGATGTAAGTTCCACTGAATCAAATATGGCAATAATAGAAGAAGTTACAAAGCAATTAGAAAAGGCACTTAATTCTGATAAAGAAATAATTTTAATTGATAGATCTGTCAATGATAGACAGATTTGGAATTATAGAAGATATATTCGTGGTGATATGCTAGAAAAACTATATTTTGAATCAAGAGAAAAATATAGTGCAATATCACGAAAGTTAATAGATTTTTTAGTTATTACATATGCTGAACCATTAATTTCATTAAAAAGGGATTATAACTCAAGTTTGGCATTAGAAAAAAGAAACTTTTTAAATCTTGATAATTTAACTGAATATAATAGAAGTTTAAGAGATTTACAAGAATTATTTAAAACGAGTGTAAAAGATTCAATTTTTTTAGATACAGGTTCTATGAGCATGGATGAGGTTTCTGTAGAAATTGCATCACAAATAATGCCTGCCATGAGAAAAAGATATATTAAAAGCTTTAAACAAAAATATAATTTAAGATAATATATCCTAAAAAGGAAGAACAAGCTCTTTCTTTTAAAATTAATAGACTTGTCTTTTTCTTTTTGTACATTTAAACTTTCAATCAATTTAATGCCTTGCAATGTACTCTAAAAATTTACAAATATAACCAATGCTAGTGAATAAGAAAAAATAATTGTGTTTTCATTTATAATATTTGCTTCAACATATAAAAGTGTTATAGAAGAAGTAGAGTGCCTTAATCTTTTTTGAAAGACTGTGATATTCCATTTGAAATTAGTAAGGATACATGATTATGCCGAAAATTATGTATCTTATTTTTTCCCTTTAATTATTGGCTTTTCATCAGCTATTTTAATCATTTCTGTTTATATTTAAAATTTCACTCAAAAGATGACCTATTTGATCTAAAGCATATGATATACCTTCACAATGAAATATATCATCATAATCTGCTAAACAAAGTTCTAGCTCGAATACATTACTTTCCAATTCTTTGTAATTTTTTTGAATGCAATAAATTTCATTATTATTAAAATGTTGTTGCCAACTTTTTAAAGACAATAACACACTATTAAAACTATTAATGATTTGTTTTTTTGATATTTCAAAGTAAAAATCTTGTTTTAAAATATCAATGTTTTTTAAATTTTTTTCAATTTGATCTGTCATATATTTTATGTTTTCGTCAAAAAAAGCTTTTTGATCTACACTAATGTTATAATCAAGCATAATTCATCTCCTTTACATTAAAAAACTGTTTAAATAAATAGAAATAATATAGTCTATCATTTAACAATGATTTTTCTTTCCATAAGAACATTATAATGCAAGTAAACTGTTTAAGAAATTTTTGCTTCTTGATTTTGTAAATTAATTAAACTTTTTGTGTTTGCTATTTAAAGGAGATTTTATAGAAAAAAAGATGGTTATCCGCATTAATGCTTTTAATCATCTTTAATTTTAAAATCTTTTTAATTTTCTTACTGGACCTTCTTGTTTGTGAGGAGCAAATGCATTCATTTTCTCATCCCAACATTTAAGAACATCCATAAATGTATTATCTCCTCGGCTATCTAAAACATCCCAATATTCTCTAGGAAGAGAACCTTCACTTACACTTGAGAACATTCTATGTCCTGCTTGTTGTTCTGCTCTAAATTGTCTTCTTCTGCGTTCTAATTCGCTAGGATTAGTTACTTCTTTACCATTAATATAAAATATTACATCTTCAGCCATTGTTTCTTTTAAACCGAATAATTGACAATTATCCTTAGCAAATCTTCCTGTAAAAAATGTATTACGAATTTTTATAATATCTTCAAACGTTAAATCCTTTTTGTATCCAAAATATTCAAGAAGTGCTGCCAAATTACAAGCATCTTTTATTACTATACTATTTTTTCCTAAATTTAAACAAGTCTCATCATCTGTAACATTAAGGATAGGATAGTTTGGAGATCTATACAATAAGTCATTTGACAATTTGTTTTCATTTGGCACAAATAACATACTTCTATAACTTCTCCAAGAACCCGTGCTCAATTGACCTGGTTTAGTTCTAAAAAAGTTGTCATTTCCCTCATAACGATATATACTATTTGCTCTTACAACTTCACCAACATAAATATTATCTCTACACACTACATATTTTTTATTTTCCATACAAAAATCCTCCTTTAATCGCTATATATAATAATACAAATTGGTTAAAATTACAAATTTATTTAATTATAAAGTTTACGATATTCATTTTTACTTTTGATGCAGTCATCATACTTTGAATCTTTGTATAAACTTTTTTATTATGGTAAAAATTGGTTATTTAAAATGAAATATGCTATACTATTTTCAAATTAAAAAGTTATGGAGTTTTTATGAGAAAAATTTTAATAAAAGGTGTAGATATAAGCAATGAAATTATAAAAGATTTAGAAAGCTTAACAGAAGAAGAACTAAAATATAAAAAAAATCTTCATACTCATGTTGATTTTCTATTATTTGATCGAGCAACCTCAGAATCTCGATTGGCAATTGAAGTAGACGGAGGTTATCATAATGGATTTGATAAACGAAATGCTAGACAAATTCACAATGATCGGTTAAAAAATCAAATATTAGAAAAAGCTGAACTTCCATTAATAAGATGTAAAACAGATGGAATACCAAATGAAAAAGAAATTATAAAATATCTAAAATAAAATTTTATTAAATAGTAAAAAATGTAGTATAATAAAATCCACAAAGGAGGTGTCAATTTGATGCAAATGATTGATTTTATAAGCAAAAACATATATTTAAAGGAACCGGGAACGATTGATAATATTAAAAGTCATCCTAAATTTGCTCTTATAAATCCAGAAGGCATAATTTTATATGCAGATTTGAGTAATGATGGAAAAGTGATTTCTATTGGAGGTAAAGAAATAGTTTGTAATCAGCACCAGAATTATCTAGCAAAATTAGTAGAAAATTTTTATCCAGAAAAAACTGAATTGTTAGAAAAAATTAAACAAGGTAATGTATACGCACCAATTTATGAATTTTTAAAAGATGGAAATATTGTGTTTAATAATATAACCACCTATGAAGGACCAACTTTCTTTTTAAATGGAGTTCACGGCCAATTACTAATTCCTATAAATCCCACAGATATTCAAAAAGAATCGTTAAAATCACTTGATCAATATGTGAATTATTTTAGAGAAATTGAAGTAAAAGAATATCAAGATTTTGAAAAAAATATCAAAGAAACGTATTTTGAAAACGGATCAGAAGCGATTAAAAACTATTTGGCTAGGCAGCAAGAATATGGCCAAAGTAGGCATTAAAATATTTATTATTCATAATAATAAACCAATATCTAAGGCGATCCATATCATACGTGAAAATTCAATTTATCAAAATCATTTGCAGTATTGGCAAGAGCATTTGTCTAAAGAAGAGTATAAATATGTATCATTAGACGATTTATATAAAAATAGTAGAAACTTAATTGCAATTAAAATAGCATTGGAAGGAAATATTGTTTTCGTGGATACATCAAAAAAGGATGGAGAGTATCGTTCAGGTATTCTTTATCTTCCCAAAAATGTTTCAAAAAACAGAAAAAAACTGGCAGCAATTTTAACTTCTTCATACGATTATCTAAATATAATCTATGATATTTTTTATGACGGTAAAACTTACCGAGCAAAAGAAAAAGATATTATTAGATCAGAAAAAAATTTTATTTCTAAAAGGATCCTAAAATTACCATAATATAAAAGAAAAAAGGTATTTAAAACATACAAACGAAAGAGGTGATAAAATGTCTTTGAATAATGCAAAAGAACATTTAAAAAAATATCATTTAGAAGACAATATAATTCTGTTTGATGACACAAGTGCTACTGTATCTGAAGCAGCCAAGCGATTAAATTGTGAAGAAAGTGAAATAGCCAAAACGTTAGCATTTGTAGTCAAAGATCAACCTGTATTAATTTTGATGGCAGGAAATGCTAAATGCAAGAATAGTTTATTTAAACAGATTTTTCATGAAAAAGCTAAAATGATTCCAGCAAGTGAAGTAGAAGAAATAATTGGTCATCCTCCTGGAGGTGTTTGTCCGTTTGGAATTAAAGAAAATGTTGAAGTATATTTTGATGAATCCTTAAAAGAACATGAAGTAATTTACCCAGCATGTGGCACACCTAATAGTGCAGTAAAACTTACAATAGTACAATTAGAAGATTCTGTACCAAATCATAAATGGATCAATGTATCAAAAGATATAAATGAAAATTAAAAAAATACAAGGAAAGAATACGAAGTAAATATGGTTACAAAAGAATATTTTATAGATAAAGAACTTCCAGAAAAATTATCGAAAGAGGAAACAGACAGGTTATTTAAGGAATTTTATGCAGGATCTAAAGAAGCAAGAGAAAAAATAATCATTCATAATTTACGCTTAGTTCGCCATGAAGTAAATAGAAGATTTTTTATGATACAATGTGAAAAACCAGATTTATTTTCTTATGGAGTCGTCGGACTTATAAATGCGGTAGATAACTATGATCTATCTAGAGGATTTTCCTTTGCTACTTATGCTGTAAAATCTATTGATAATGAGATGATAAGATATGTAAGAAGCATAGAAGGACTAAATAACATAGATAGTCTAAATAGAGTGCTTTTTGAAGGAGCTCACGAACACGAATTAGAATTACAAGATAGAATTGAAGATCAAAAAAATTTATTTGAAATATTTGAACGTAAAGAAATGGATAGAATTATTCGAGAGTGTGTAGAACAATTACCAAGACGAGAAAGAGAAATGATGAAATTGCGTTTTGGATTTTATGATGATCAAATACATACTTTAGAATCGATAGCCCAAACCTTTCATATTTCCAGAGCAAGAGTAGCTGTAATAATAAATAGAATACTTGAAAATATAAAAAAGCAATTAGAACATACAGGTGCAATTGAAAAGCAAAAAAGAAATATAAAAAAAGGTAAAAAAAATATGTCAGAAATAAACATTCAACCAACCGCTACTGCAGAAGAAATTATTTTAAATGCCAAACTACGTTTATCTAGATTAGAAATAACAAAAGAAGAGTTTTTGAAAATATTAGAATATGTAAAATTTACTGAAAATAAATTTTTAATAAAAGGATTAAATGCCGAAGATGCTGTATCCAAAATTTTAACTTTATCAGAATTTTCAAGAACATTGACAAGGAAAAAATAGGTAAAATTAAGAAAAAGAAAAAGCAAAAAATAAACCTTTTTATACGAAAACAAAAAAATTGAAAAAACTTTTACAAATTGAATAATTAAGTGTCCGGTAAGGACATAAAAAAAGACACATAGAGTTACCTATGATACAAT
>CALVOC010000058.1 GCA_944350145.1 uncultured Bacilli bacterium | reverse complement strand
CTTTCGGAAGTGTATTTTATCACAAAAGAAATTGAAATGATTTTTTTATTATTGTCTACTCTAAGGGGTGCATTTCACATTTTGTATTTAAATACCAATTTACCTTCTTCAGTAATCATATTTCTTGTTTCTAATATTTCATTTACATATTGTTTTCCTAATTTTAAATTTTCAAAATCATAATTATGATACAATTGACTAAATTCAGTAAGAAGCAACATTCTATATATTTTTGATAAATTTTTTGTTTCTTTAAATTCTGAATCAATAGCTGTTGCTAGTATCATACTACCAAATAAGTGATCCGCTATGCTATAATTATTTGGTTCATCAATAATTATATTTTTTAATTCATTTGATCGAACATAAAAATCTAATACTTTACTTATTTCTTTTATTTTTTCCATTCTGTCCTCCTTATATATGAATAATATTATATTATATATTTTAATGGATTGGAATGTTTAAAGTATTAGGAATGAGTGGTATTGAATTATGGTTGCAGAAAAACTTTAGTTTATGGTATAATATTTTCAGAATATAAAAAATAGAAGGAATGAATATGAAAAATGGATATAAAATTGCTTTAATAGTCATTTTAATTATGGCTCTTATTGGAGTAGGTATAGTTGGATATTTTTTCTTTTTTTATGAAAAACCTGTGGCAGAAACTCCTGTTAATGAAGTTCAAATTACAAATACTATTGAAGAATATGGCTATAACTTAGATGATCGTGATACAGCATTATTTAAAGAAAAGTTCGAAGAATTAAAGAATCTTTTAAATGAAGAAAATTATGATGTGGAAGAATATGCTTCTTTAATTAGTCAATTGTTTATTATTGATTTATATACCATTGATAATAAGATTAGTCGTTATGATGTTGGCGGATTAGAATATGTATATTCTGGGGCTGTTTCTTCTTTTCAATCGGTTGTTGAAGGTTCTATTTATAAAACGGTAGAAAATAATTTAGATGGTTCTAGAACTCAAGATCTTCCAGAGGTTGCTTCCGTTACAGTTGATTCTATAAAGGAAACTACTTTTACCATGCCAGATGAATCTGTAGTAAATGGTTACGGAGTCAATCTTTCATGGACATATGTAGAAAAATTAGGGTATGATAATTCTGCTACCATTATACTCATTCCAGATCAACAAAAATATGGTGTTGTTTATTATGATCCAAATTAGTTTTAAATAAGAAAATTGAGGAGAATTTATATGAAAAATAAAAATCATAGTATTGAGAAGTATACGGTTATTGTTATTATCTTTGTTTTGTCTATAGTTGTTTTTGGGGTTAGTGTTTCGTATTCCTTTTTTTCAATAAATGTTGAAGGGGATAAGAATGTTACACCATCTCAGACGGCTCATTTTGAAGTTACTTCTACCATTAATGATGCACCGGCTATTAATGCTGCAGAGCTTGCTTTAATTGATAGTGCAAATTATCAAACAGAAGCTCAAAAAGTTGAATTTAGTGTTACAAATTCTTCAACTTCTGATGCTAAAGCTAAATATACAATAGAGTTAGTAGAAATGAGTTTAACTAAAAATTTAGCAAGTAAATATTTTAAATGGGCACTTGTTGTTGATGGATCAACAGTAGAGACTGGAGATTTTGCCGATAGTAGTATTGCACCTGAAGGGACTAGTGATACCACTGTTGTATCTAATTTATCCAAAGCATTAATTTCTGAAGAGGACGCAATTACATTAGATATTGGAGCAACAGATGATTTAGTATTTTATATTTGGCTAGAAAATGATGATTCAGTTGATCAAATTTATTTAACAAATGGAGATTTTAGTGGTAAGCTTTCTATGAAAGCGGTTCCAACAAGATAGGCTTTTCAAGGCCTTTTTATTTTGTTTGAATTGTGGTAAAATACTTATTAAGTGGGTGAGGTTATGGGAAATATTGGAGCTTTATTAATCACTTTAATTGCCGGGGTATTTTTCTTGTTTGGATTTGTATTGGTTCGATTTGTGAAAAGAAAAAAGGAATTAACTATTTTGGCAACTTCCATGGCATTGGTGGTTATGCTTGGTATGGTGTTTTTTGATTTGATGCCTGAAATTGTAGAAATGAGTGAAGTATTACTTTGGGGAAAATGGCAAAAATTGTTTTATGTTTTAGGCTTTATGTTTTTAGGAATTTTGATTTTAAAAATTTTTGACATTTTTTTACCACATCATCATCATGAACATCACGAACATGAAAGAAATCACGCGGAACATAACCATCATTTAGTTCATATTGGATTTATTATGACAACTTCTTTAATTTTGCATAATATTTTAGAAGGAATGAGCATTTATATTATTGGTACAGAGAGTATATCTGCTGGTTTTTTAACTGCTTTAGCTGTTGGTTGCCAT
The DNA here is from genome assembly GCA_944350145.1 of uncultured Bacilli bacterium. Classification (GTDB taxonomy): domain Bacteria; phylum Bacillota_I; class Bacilli_A; order RF39; family UBA660; genus Ventrenecus. Next base: position 5,447 of record CALVOC010000058.1, on the reverse strand, counting down.
AATTTACCTTTAGGAATAGAAGTGGCTAGTAGTATGGAAGCTATAAAACAAGGTACTTTTTTAAAGAGAGTTTTACTTACTTTACTTGTTTTTTCTTCTTCTGTAGGAGCTCTTTTCTTATTTTTTCTAGGAGAAAACATTTCTTCTTATGTTTTACTTGCTTTAGTTTGTGTGGCTTGTGGTATGATTTTGTATATTTCCTTATTCGAATTATTGTTAGAAATAACTGGTTATTTAAAGAGAAGAGAAACTTATTATGGGATGGTTATTGGCGTGATTGTTATTTTATTAATGACTTTTATTCATTAATTATTGTATAATGGTATAGCAAAAGGAGTGATTATATGGGACGTGCATATGAAGTTAGAAAGGCTAGTATTCAAAAAACAGGTGCAGCAAAAGCAAAATTGTATTCCAATTATGCAAAGGAAATTTATTTAGCTGCTAAGAAAGGATCACCTGAATTAGAAAGCAATATTTTATTAAAACGAATTGTTGAGAAAGCTAAGAAAGAACAAGTTCCTAATGATATTATTAATCGGGCGATAGATAAGGCTAAAGGCTCTGGTGGAGAAGATTATGAAGTAGTAACTTATGAAGGATTTGGGCCTGGAGCTTCTACTTTAATTATTCGGACTTTAACGGATAATGTAAATCGAACTGTTGGTATGGTTCGGGCTGCATTTAATAAAATTCATAAAAGTCTTGGGGTTACAAATTCGGTTTCTTATAATTATGATTATTTAGCTATTATAAGTGTTAAAGGAATGGATGAAGAAACAGTTTTTAATGCTTTATTAGAAAATGGAATTGAGCCAATTGATTTTGAAAACGAAGATGGAGAACTTGTTATTACCGTAAAACCTACAGATCATAATAAAGTAAAAGATGTATTAGAAAAATTGAATCCTAACGTTTCTTATGAGCTAGATGAAGAAGGAATGTATCCTAAAGACAAAGTCGTTTTAGAAGGAGAAGATCTAGAATTATTTATGAGATTATTATCCTTGTTAGAAGATATAGATGATGTTACAGATATTTATCATAATGTAAATTTAGAAGCAAAGTAAAAAAACTTTGCTTTTTTTAAAGGAAATTGAAACTTTTTAGGTAATGTTATAAGTAGAAAGGAGGTTTTCTTATTGATCGTAAAGTAAATGAATTTATTTTTGAATACATACCTAATATTTTTCAAAAGTATCCGAATTTATTTCAAGATAAAGCTTTTTACACAGATTATTTGGAGCAAAAAAAGTATTTAAAAGAGCAAAATGAACTTATTTTAAATGAACTTTCAAATGAATTAGTTCCTAGATTTGGTGAAAGTTATCGATCTTCTGAATTATTTATGATGCAAAAACTTTATTTGCTTTATCCACGTAAAGTTCCTAAAAAATTATTAGAGTTATCTTGGGAACATATTAAAGTTTTGTTAAATTTGTTTTCAGATGAAGAAAGAAAATTTTATATCGAGTGTTGTCTTATTGAAAAATGGTCTGTCGAAAAGCTAAAAGAAGCCATTTTAAAAGATGTATATGAAAAATATTATTATGTAAAGAAAGTTTATGGAAAACACGAATTTGATTTTCATAATTTTAAAGAAGTTCTTGATTTTGTTTGGCAAGAAAAATAAATTTTCATGATTTTTTCACATATTTGATATAATATAAAGCAAAAGAAGGTGAATTATGAAAATTTTAGTTGTTGATGATGAAGAACTTATTCGTGAAGTTGTAAAGGAATATTTACAGTTTGATGGCTTTTTAGTCGATGAAGCAAGTAATGGGGAAGAAGCTGTAGAATTGGCTTTACAAAATGATTATAATTTAATTATTATGGATATTATGATGCCCAAAAAAGATGGGTATCAAGCTGTAAAAGAAATTAGAAAAATTAAGGATGTTCCTGTCTTGATGCTTTCGGCTCGTGGTGAAGAATTTGATAAATTGTTTGGTTTTGATTTAGGTGTCGATGATTATGTAACAAAACCATTTAGTCCCAAGGAATTGGTGGCTCGTGTTAAAGCTATTATTAAACGAAATGAAAAAAGTGGAACGAAATTAGAATTTGGTGGATTAGTTTTAGATGATAAAGCCCATGAAGTTTCGATTGATGGAAAAGTTATTAATTTAACACCTAAGGAATATGATTTATTAAAATATTTTGTTTCTAATAACCATATAGCTTTATCACGTGAGCAATTGTTAACGAATATTTGGGGATATGATTTTTATGGCGATGACAGGACAGTAGATACACATGTGAAAACTTTAAGACATCAATTAGGAAAGTACGGCCAATATATCAAAACGGTTCGTAAAGTAGGATATAAGTTTGAATTTTAAAAAATATATTTCAAGTATTAAAGGTAAAACTTTAATTTATTTGATTTTGTTTAGTGTGTCAGTTTTGTTGTTGTTGTGGTTTTGCCAAGTAGTTTTTTTAAAGTATACTTATCAAGATTATCAAATTCAAAATATGAATCAATTGGCTTCTAGTATTCAACGGTCTTCTTTTGTGGATTTAAATAATACACTTGAAGAGGTTGCTTATGAAAATGAGGTATGTATAGAGTACTATTCTAATGCCGGAAATATATATTACTATAATACAATGATGAATGGATGTGCTCTTGGAAAGAATAATCAAGAAATTTTGAAAACAGAGAATTCTTTTATACAATCTGATTTAGCTTCCGATACTTATAAAGTTATTAATAAAGAGTATGAAGTGCAAGCCTTTTTATATGGAATAAAAATCGATTCTGGAAATGTTTTCTTATACTCTACATTGGAAGATGTGAGTGGGGCAAATACGGTTTTAAAAAACCAGTTAATTTATTTAACTATTATTGCAATTATTTTTGCTTGTACTATTTCTTATTTTTTATCCAGAAAAATTACGGATCCGATTTTAGATATTACAGATAAAGCTAGGAAACTTGGATCTTCCCCAACTATTTCTTTTCCAGATTATGGAGTTTTGGAAGTAGATGAACTTGCACAAGTTTTGACAAATGCTCAAGTGGAAATGGTTAAAACAGACGAACTTAGAAGAGATTTAATGGCAAACGTTTCCCATGATTTAAAAACTCCGCTTACGATGATTAAAGCTTATGCAGAAATGGTTCGGGATATTTCTTATAAAGATGAAAAGAAAAGAATTGAGCATTGTGATATCATTATGGATGAAGTAGATCGCTTGAATATTTTGGTAAATGATATTTTAACTTTATCTAAAATGCAAGCAAATGCTGATGGAATTCAATTAACACGTTTTGATTTAGTAAAAGAAATAGAAACTATTGTAAAACGTTATGAAATTATCAAAGAGACAGAAAATTATCATTTTGTTTTAGATCTTCCTTCTAAGGCAATTGTTAGTGCGGATCAAAAAAAATTGAATCAAGTAATTTATAATTTGATTAACAATGCCATTAATTATACTGGTGATGATAAGACCGTTACTATAAGAGTAAAAAAAGAAAAGGATTCTTATTTAGTTGAAATTATTGATACGGGAAAAGGTATTAAAAAGGAAGACATTGCTTTTATTTGGGATAAATATTATAAAAATGATAAGAATCATCGAAGAAATGTAGTTGGAACTGGTCTAGGACTTTCCATTGTTAAATCTATCTTAGAAGCTCATCATTTTCAGTATGGAGTGAAATCTATTGTAAATAAAGGTACAACATTTTATTTTTATGTTAAGAAAAAGTAACTTTATAAGATATTCATTTTTCTTTCACGAATTTTTGACAAATATAAGGTATTCTTTATTTATGAAAGGAAGGTGATGTCTTTGAAGTTTTAAGAAGATTTAAAAGATTAAAAGATGTAAAGTTAAAATAATTTATAGATTATTCACTTTATCTTCACATAAACTTCATAAAAAACGTGTAATATGTTTATCATGAAAGGAGAAGTGATAAAGTAAGATACGACCCATATATTTTGGAAAAAAATATATAAAAAAACTCTATACAATATAAATAACATATAAACTCAAACTCACACTTTTTGGGAAAGGACGACCTTTTTAATGTCCTTTCCCTTTATTTATGGGCTTTTGCGGGGTGTTTGCTATTCAAGAATATCTGGTTACGTCCTATTTACGTCCCATTTTTGCAATATAAAAAGAATATTTTATGAAATATTCTTATAGATTTTCTATTATATTAATAATATCATTTAATTTGTTTTGAAACATATGTGAATAAGTATTTAGTGTTTCGTCTATTTTAGAATGTCCTAAATATTTTGCTACCATAGTAACGTTTGCTCCGTTATTAATTAAAAGAGAAGCACAACTATGTCTAAAATCATGAACTCTTATTTCTCTAAGATTGGCTAATTTAGCATTTCTTTTTTTTCTGGCAAAAATTGCTGTATTAGAAATAGGCATTACATTTCCGAAGACAAACCATGTATTTTCAAAGTTAGTATAGTTTTTGTTTTGGTTATATAATAATTCTAGTTCTTGTAATAATTTTTTGTTAATAGGTAAATCTCGATAGCTTGCCTTTGTTTTTAGTGGTCCTAACTTATAATTATTTACATCATATCTAGAAGCTATTTGTTTTTTTATAGATATAGTTTTTTGAGCAAAATCAATATCTTTCCATTGTAATCCTCGTAGTTCTCCTTTTCTAAGTCCTAAATAATATAGTGTGTCAAATAATGCTATATAATTCAAATCATCTTCACTATCTATAAATTTTTTATACTCTTCTAACGTGTAGAAATCCATTTCTTTTTTTAATTCGTTAGGATTTTTAAAATCACTTATTAATTTATAAAAATCAAAATGAAAGCGATGATAATTTTGTCCATAATTTAAAATTTGCTTTAATAATGTTAAAATGTCATTTTTATATTCTAATGATAATTTTTTTCCATTCATTTCTTTTTGCCATTTTTCTATATGATTAATATTAAGATCTTTTAATTTAATCTTATGAAAAAATATTAAATGTTCGCTTTGTACTTTATAATTTCTTAGACTACCTTCACGAACTTTATCTTTTTTGAATTCAAAAAATAAATCTTCTAGTTCTTTAAAAGTCATATAAGAAATATTATTATCGTGATTTTCAGCTAATAAGAGAAATTTTCTTTCAGCAGTTGCAGCCTCATTTTTACTCAAAAATAATTTAGATCTTTTTCTTACATTTTCTCCATAAGAATTTTTGAAGTAACATTTAAAATACCATTTCCTTCCGTCTTTTGTCCATTTGTCTTTTTTTTCCATGTAAACTGGCATATTTTTCCCCCTAACTATAATTTTTTATGATATAATTAGAGTGCATAAAAAAGAATTGTCTTGTCGGACTTTTTTATTTATGCACTCGTCTAGTGTTTGCGGCACTAGACTTTTTTTATTTCATATTATCAATAACGTTTATTACAAAGTTTTTTTTTTCAATGGTTATTTTGATAGTTGGT
>CALVOC010000057.1 GCA_944350145.1 uncultured Bacilli bacterium | reverse complement strand
ACAGCAAAAGTGTATTACATTTGTTCTTTGAAATTTTAATAACATTTAAAAATTTACACACTAGACTTGACAAGACCGTGCATAAATCTTTTCTTTTTTTCTCATACTATATATGGTGATAGAAATGTTAGAAAAAGAAGTTTTGCTTAAATTGTATCAAAATGTAGAAATGGGAATTGTTGGTATTGAATCTTTAGAAAATAAAATTGAATCAAGATCTCTTGCTAAACTTATTTTGAATCAAAAAAAGGAATATGAGATTCTTAAAGAAAAGCTTGTTTCTTTGTGTTCTAAATATAATGTAGAAGATAAGGAATTAGGTTCTTTTGCTAAAATTAGTAGTGATCTTATGGTAAATATGAAAACACTTATGGATAAAAGTGAACATACTATTGCTAAAATGATGATGGAAGGAACTAATAAAGGTTTGATTCAATTAGAAGAATTGTTAAATAATTATCAAGGTAAAGATGAAAAAATTCTGGATTTAATTAAGAAAACGATTGATTTAGAACATCAAAATAATGAAGAATTAAAAATTTATTTATAGCACTTTTAAAGTGCTTTTTTTGATGGGTGATGATACAATAATGATGTTGGAGAAAAAAGAATGGAGAATATAAAAATGAATTTAATGAAAGATCATTGGGATCAAAAAGATTATGAAGAATATATAGAATATTTAAAAAGTTTACAAGAAGAAGATTATCGAAAATTTCATCAAAAATTAACAACAACTAAATATGAAATTTTAGGATTACGGGTTCCATTGCAACGAAAAATTGCTAAAGAAATTAGTAAGGGAAATATTGAAGAGTTTTTAAGTTTTTGTCAAAATACTTATTATGAAGAAGTAAATATTGAAGGTTTTGTTTTGGCTAATATAAAGGATTTAGACGTATTAGAAAAATACTTTGATTCTTTTCTTTTAAAAATTGATAATTGGGCTATTTGTGATGGCTTTTGTAATAGTTTAAAAATTGTGAACAAACATAAAGAATATTTTTGGAAAAAGATAGAAGGGTTATTGGAAAGTGTTGAGCCTTTTAAAATACGGGTTGGACTTATTTTATTGTTAAGCTTTTATGTAGAAGAAGAATATATTTTAAAAATTTTAGAAAAAGTGCAATCCATTCATAATGATGAATATTATGTGCAGATGGGGTTTTCTTGGTTATTGTGCGAATGTTATATTAAATTTCCGAATGAAACAAAAAGGCTTTTAGAAGAAAAAGTATTGGATTCTTTTGTACAAAATAAAACGATTTGTAAAATAAGGGATTCTTATCGTGTTTCAAAAGAAGAAAAAGAATATTTGAAAACGTTGAAAAAAATGTAGTATTTGACAAGAAAGTGCCAAATAATGGGATTTTTCTTGTCTAAATCTCTTTTTTTATGCTAAACTTGAAATAGTGTTATTTAAAGGATGGGATAAAAGTGGAAGATAGACATCGTAAGTGGATATGTATTGGTTTATTTTTAATTGCAATTTTAGTTTGTTTTACAACTGGATGTGAAAGCAAGGATTTTACAAGTGGGGATATAGAAGGATATCATTATGAGGAAACGGATGAGGTTACAAATTATGTAAAGATTGTAACTAATAAAGATAAAGTGATTTTAGTAGAGCTTTATCCTGATGTTGCTCCTATTACAGTTCAAAATTTTCAAAAGTTGGTTAGTGAACACTTTTATGACGGATTAATTTTTCATCGTGTTATTGAAGGCTTTATGATTCAAGGTGGCGATCCTAAAGGAAATGGAACTGGTGGAAGTGATGAAACTATTAAAGGAGAGTTTTCAAGTAATGGAGTAGAAAATACTTTAGAACATGAGCCTGGGGTTTTATCTATGGCTCGATCAACAGATCCGGATTCTGCTTCCAGTCAATTCTTTATTTGTACAGGTGAGAAAGAAGATATATCTTACTTAAATGGAGAATATGCTGCATTTGGACGTGTTCTTGCTGGAATGGATACTGTTTATGAGATTTCTGAAGTTCAAACAGATAGTTCAGATATGCCACTCGCGGCTCAAAGAATGGAAACGGTTCGTTTTGTAAATGTTACGAAATTAGGCTAGGAATACATCCTAGTTTTTTTATTTGCTTTTTTTTAAGAAAATTGTTAAAATAAGATTTACTTTTGGGGGCGAGTAGTATGAGAAATTTCGGTTCAAAGCAAAATAGCTTTTTGTTTCAAGATAAAAATGTTCAAACAGATCTTTTAAAAGATAAAAGGATTGCTCAACTTTTTAAATTTACTTTAAATGCTCAAAATTCTATGGGGCAAAGATATGTAGTTTCAGATAAACTAAATTTTTATCCATTTTACTTGTTTTCTGATTTTGTGGTTGATCCTTCTTTAAAAGAAATGCTTTTAACATTAAATCGAACAAAGAAATGTCATGAATTTGTTATTCAATATGTTTTACAAGGAGAAATTTATACAGCAGTAACTGGATATATTCATTTTTTTGGCAAGAAAATTTTACATTCTGTTTTAAAAACGTATTTTCCTCTTCTTGGTAGAGAAGTATATCTTGATTTTACTTCTAATATCATTATGAATGTCTCCAGTTATCAAAAACTTTTTGGTTTTGAAGTTTTAAATGAATTAACTAAGAAAGATATTTTGGAATTTGAATATTTTACTCAATTCTTTTTTACATCTTATCAAGAGAAAATGATGCTTTGTTTTGCTAAAGAAATGACTAGAGAATTAAAACGGGTTCATAAGGGTTTGACAAATTGTTAAAATTCCTTTAAAATGTTTGTGAAAGCGATGAAGAAGAAGAGTAAAAGTATTTCTTTTTTTAGAGAGTCTAGGTTGGGTGGAACTAGATAAAAGAATATTTTGAAAGAAACTTTGGAGTTAAAGTTGAGATAAATTAACTTTCGTTTACTCACGTTACGAGAAAGAGAAAAAAATAAGGTGGTACCACGAATGATTCGTCCTTTGGGTATTGCCTTTTTATTTTTATAGAAAGAGGTTTTAAAAATGACAAGAGAAGAATTTGCAGATATTTTGCTTCCTAATGTGGAACATACAAGAGCCTATTATGAAGAAAAATATGGAAAAAGAAATTTAAGCGATGGAGCTATGGTTACAAGACTTGCTCCTAGTCCTACAGGTTTTGTACATATTGGATCGTTATACCAAGCTGTGGCAGCTCAAAAACTTGCTCATCAAAGTGGTGGTGTTTGTTTTTTAAGAATTGAAGATACCGATCAAAAAAGAGAAGTGGAAAATGGTATTGAACAAATTATTACTTCTTTAAAAAATTATGATGTCCAATTTGATGAGGGACCTTTAAATAATGGAGAAGATGTCGGTGAGTATGGGCCTTATATTCAAAGTAAAAGAAAAGATATTTATCAAGCTTTTGTGAAAGATTTACTTATTAAAGGTTTGGCTTATCCTTCTTTTTTAACGGAAGAAGAAAAAGAGGAAATGACTGAAAAGCAAAAAAAGATTAAGTCTCGGATTGGTTATTTTGGACCTTGGGCTAGTGAAGAAAGAAATATGACTATGGAAGAGGCTGTAGAAAAAGTTCGAGCAGGAAAACCTTTTGCGATTCGATTAAAAAGTCAAGGAAATTTTTTAAGAAGAGTCGTTATTGAAGATTGTATTAAAGGAGAAATTTCTATTCCTGAAAATGATATGGATGTTATTTTATTAAAGCAAGATGGCATTCCAACTTATCATTTTGCTCATGCTGTAGATGATACTTTAATGCATACGACTCATGTAACGCGTGGGGATGAGTGGATAAGTAGTCTTCCAATTCATATTGAACTATTTAAAGCTCTAGGTTATGAGCCACCTAGATATGCTCATTTAGCTACTATTCAAAAAGAAGAAGATGGAAAGAAAAGAAAAATAAGTAAAAGAAAAGATCCTGAAGCAAATGTATTATATTATACTGAAAAAGGAATTCCTGTTAAAGCTGTAGAAATTTATTTAATGACTCTTTTAAATTCGAATTTTGAAGAATGGTATTTAGAAAATCCTAAAAAAGATCTTAATGAATTTACTTTAGAATTTTCTAAAATGAGTACGAGTGGTGCTTTATTTGATATGGAAAAACTTTTAAATATTTCCAAGAATTATTTGAGTACTTTATCTGCTTTAGAAGTTTATCAAAATACTTTAGAATGGGCTAAAATTTATGATGAAGATTTTGCTCGTTTGTTAGAAAAAGAAAAAGATGTGGCAGTTCGTACTTTAAATATTGAAAGAGATGGAGAAAAACCAAGAAAAGATTTTGCTATGTATAGTGAAGTAAAACAAAATATTTGGTATATGTTTAAAGAAAATTTTGAAAATGTTTCTTATGATTTTCAAAAAATTACCGATTTAGAAGAAATTCGTCATATTTTACAAGTTTATATGGATAAATATTATGATATTAAAGACGATAATGAAGAATGGTTTAATAAAGTCAAACTTTTATGTGATGAACTTGGCTATGCTTCAAATATGAAAGAATATAAGAAAAATCCATCTAATTATAAAGGAAATGTCGCGGATGTATCTACTGTTATTCGCGTTGCTTTAACGACAAGTTCTAGAACTCCTAATTTAAAAGATATAATGGAAATTCTTGGAATAGAGGAGATTAAAAGAAGAATTTCTTTAATATAAAAAGGCTCTCGATTTTTGAGAACCTTTTTTTAACGGTTTAAATTGTTTTGTACTTTTTCAATTTCTTCTTTTGCAGTACTTATAAGATATGGTTTTATTTGAATCCAGATTGGATCTTGCTCGGCATAGATTGTATTGGCTTGAAGAAATTCTAAAGAGACATTTTTAACAGGTGTAACTTTTAAGTCTTTTAGAGGGATAAAGTATTGAGGAAGAATTTCAATTTTTTCTTGATCGTGATAAATAAGGCCACGGTAATCATAAAAATTTTGATGATAGTAGAAAATATAATGATCAATGACATTTCCCCAAATAATATGACCTTCTGGAAAAATTTCTTTTAGTAAGGCAGCAAAATGTAAGCAATATCCCATTCTTAATTCATCTTCAATTTGAATCGAGCCATTATATTCAATTCCTGTTTTTTCGCGTTCAGGAAAATAACTGTAAAGCTCGGCAAATTTACTGGTTATTTTTTCAATGACTTGATTCATTTGATTTTGTTCTAACATATAGACTCTCCTTTTTTTTCATCTTAACAGAATTTTACGAAAGAGACTAGAAAAATGCGGAAAAAAATGTATACTATATGTATAGAAGGTGATTTTGTGAAGTTAACGGTTAAGAAAATTTTAGAAATTTGTAATGGATCTTTACTTTGTGGAAATGATCAATTGGTTCTTGAATCTTTTTCTAAGGATACAAGAACGATTCAAAAAGGCGATTGTTATGTCGGCATTAAAGGAGAAAATTTTGATGGCAATACTTTTTGGCAAGATGCTATAAAAAGAGGAGCTTTTGCTTGTCTTTTGGATTCTTTTCAAGGAAAAATTGAAGAAAATCCGAATTATACCATTATATTAGTAGAAGATAGTGTGAAAGCCTTACAGGATTTAGCAACATATGTGCGAGAACAATTAGATATACCTGTTATTGCAATTACTGGAAGTGTTGGAAAAACAAGTACAAAGGATATGATTGCAGCAGTTTTAGAAGAAAAGTATAAGGTTTTAAAATCGCCGGGAAATTTAAATGGACAAATTGGTTTACCTTTAAATATTTTGAGTTATAAAGATGAAGAAGCCATAGTTTTAGAGATGGGAATGAATGATTTTGGACAAATCGAAAAGCTTTCGTTAATTGCTAAACCTACTATTGCAGTAATTACAAATATTGGAACGGCTCATATTGGAATATTAGGATCTAGAGAAAATATTTTAAAGGCCAAGTTAGAGATTTTGACTGGTATGAAAGAACAAACTCCTTTAGTTATTAATCAAGACAATGATTTGTTAGAAAAAGTTCATTTAAAAGATCATCCTATCGTGGGTTGTAGTATAAATAAAGAAGCTATTGTAGAAGCAACAAATATTGAAGTTACAAAAGGAAAAACTTTTTTTGAAGTTTCTTATAATAATGAAAAAGAAAAAATTGAACTTCCGTTAATGGGAGAGATCTTTGTTTCTAATGCTTTATTAGCTATTGCAGTTGGATCTTTACTAGAAATTCCACTAGACAAAATAAAACATGGTTTAGAATTTTTAAATACAGAACAAAATCACATGAAGTTTTTTCATTTAAAAAATGCAATTACATTAATTGATGACTCTTATAATTCTAATTTAGAAGCAGTTGAAAGTGCTTTGAAAACTCTTTTAAAATATCCAGGTAAAAGACATGTTGCTGTATTAGGAGATATTTTGGAAATGGAAGATTATGCTAAAGAAATTCATCAAAAAATTGGATCTTTAAAAGAAATTTTGGAGTTGGATGCTTTATTTTTACAAGGAAAAGAAGTGCAATATATTAAAGAAAAAGCTTTAGAAAAGAATATGAATCCACAAAAAATCTTTTATTTTGAAGATCAAGAATCTTTAAAAATGAATTTACAAAGCTTTTTACAAGAAGGAGATGTCGTACTCGTTAAAGCAAGTAATGGTATGCATTTTCATTTAATTGTAGATTTTTTGAAAGAAATGAATGAGAATATAAAAGAGAATGTGAGAAAGAAAAATGACTTATGGTAATATTTATGGATTAATAAATTTTCTTAAAGAAAAAAAGATAGAATTGTCAAAAGGAATGTTAGAAAAGGTTTTAGAAAGTCAATTAGAACCAAAATATTTTGAGATTTTAAAAGAACCTGAAGAAATTATAGAACTGTTTTTATATCCGTTTCCAACTGATAATAAATATGATTTTATTATGAAAATGAAATCTAAAATTTCTTTTGAACAATTGGAAAGTTTGGTAAAAACATTTAATTGGAATTTAAAAAGTGATTGCTATGAAGAGCTTTGGGAGGCTTGTAAAAATCCAAATATAGTAGCAGATAAAGAAGCTTTACATTTAATTGCAAGTCAAGATACAGCAGAAAAAATGGAACAATTATTTTTTGCTTGTAAAAATTTGAATGTTTTGAAAAATAAGGAAATTTTAAACTTGATTGCCAAACAAGATACTGCAGATAAAATGGAGCAACTTCGTCTGGCTTGCCATCTTTCTAACAAAGAAGCATTGTACTTGATTGCTAAACAAGATACAGCAGAAAAGATGTATGAAGTTCGTTTGGCTTGTGAAGATGAAGAAATTTTTGCTAATTGTGAGGTTTTACAGTTGATAGCTAATGAAAGCACATGGCAAAGAATGCGACAAATACGATATCTTTATTATCAAAAGAAAGATTTAGCTTTAGTAAAACGAACTAATGAATTATTAGAAAACGTTTTAGAAAATAGTGGAGAAGTAAATTTGAAGTTTTTAAATCAAGAAACGGTAAAAGATCTTGAATATACTAGAGTATTAAAAAGAACAGATGAAGAGAAAAAGTAAAATAAAAACTTTTCTTTTTTTTGACAATTTTTTTAAAAATTATGTAAAGGATGAGGTATAAAAAAATATTGTGTGGTAAAATGAAATAGTAGAATGGAGGGGAGAAAAATTTGGCAAATCGAATTATTTTGAATGAGACTTCTTATTTTGGCTGGAATGCTAGAGAAAATTTGGTTCCGGAAATTAAGAAGCGTAAGTTTCAAAATATTTTAGTTGTAACCGATGAGACCTTAATGAGTTGTGGTGTTACAAAAAAGGTTTTGGATTGTTTGGATGAAGCACAGATTTCTTATCATGTTTTTGACAAAGTTAAGCCTAATCCAACTATTAAAAATTGTCATGACGGGATTAAAGTATGTCAAGAAGTAAATGCCGATGCCATTGTTTGTGTTGGTGGTGGATCTGTTATTGATACAGCAAAATGTATTGGTATTGTTGTGGAAAATCCAGAATTTTATGATATTAATTCATT
>CALVOC010000056.1 GCA_944350145.1 uncultured Bacilli bacterium | reverse complement strand
TATATAATAATTGTACACATAAGAAAGTATATTGTCTACATAACCCTATTATTGTCTACTTTTAGTTTATCACTGCAATTTTAGGAATCCTCCTCACCAGTTTTTTAGTTCTGGGGGGGGGAGTATACTGAATAAAACCATTCCAGAACATAGAGAATCTTTAGAAAATTTAGAACTTGCAATTTATTTAGAAAATGAAAAACAAAGTACAATTCCAGAAAAAAACAATGCGAGCAATTATGTTTTTGATAAAGCAACTTGTTTTGTAAATGGCAAGGAAGATGCAAGTGTTACAATATCTTGGGATAGTGAAGCTTGGGCACCCATTGTAAAAGGATTAACTACCTATAAAACCAGATGCGATTTATATTTCAAAAAAATGAGTTTTAATGAAGCAATTCTAGCTTGTAATCAAAATAAAAATGCTGCAGAATGTTTTTTAGAAAATGCCAGTTTAAATTCAACAGAATTAGCTTACGATGAAACAGCAGATAACAATCTAAGATATTTTGGAGCCAATCCCAATAACTATGTCTCATTTAATAATGAACTATGGCGAATCATCGGAGTAATGAACAATATAGATAATGGTACAGGAAAAAAAGAATCTCGAATAAAAATTATTAGAGATGAACCTATAGGCAACTATAGTTGGGACAATAAAGCAGAGGGTGTAGGATCTTCAATAAGCTTTGATGGAAGTAATGATTGGAGTGATAGTGCCTTACAAATAGTCCTAAACTCTGGAGCTTATTATAATAGAACAATCGGAGAATGTCCGAGCGGTTCAATGGGAAAAACAACAAGTTGTGATTTTACAAACACAGGTTTAACAGAAAAAGCAAAAAATATGATAGGAGATGCCGTCTGGAATTTAGGAGGAAGTAGCACATATAATGATGTAACAGCAAGCATGTTTTATGAAAGAGAAAGAGGAACAGATGTATATAATGGAAGACCAACAGAATGGATCGGGAAAATAGGTTTAATATATCCGAGTGATTTTGGATATGCAACGGGTGGTGAAAGTGCAGAAGAAAGAACACTTTGCTTAAGCACAGCACTAGTTAATTGGACTTCTTCAAATTATAATTATTGTAAAAATTATGACTGGTTATATGATAGTTCAAATTCTCAATGGGCTTTAACTCCGATTTCTAATGAAAGTAGTCGTGTGTTCCTGGCACCTTCGTCATCACTCATCAATAATCCTGTATATAACAATAGCTTCAGTGTCTCTCCAGCCTTATATCTAAGCTCTAACGTTAAAATAAGTGGAGGAGATGGCTCTTCTTCTAATCCTTATCAAATTGCTTAAATATAATGATATCTTTTGTCGAAAAGATATCTTTTTTTTCTTCTTTTTGTTAAATTAAATATGGGTGATAGGGTATGGACTTATATTATTTAAATGAAACTTTATATATTGAACTTTTAAACGATTTAAATTCTGAAGAATACGAACATTTAAAAGCACGATTGTTTCGGATTGTCGATGATTATGGAGTAGATCGAGTTGTGATAAAAAATCATCATAAAATCTTTCATAATCGTCATTTTTTAAATCAAATGAAACAAGATTATATGCGAAAATATCCTGGGGATTTTTTTATTAAATAGTATGTTTTTCTTTCTTTTTCTCATACTATTATCGGGTGATTTTATGAAACAAAACCTTTTATTAGATGCAGGTGTTTCTTTAGAAAAAGAACATTTAATTGCCAAGAAAAAAGAAAGAAATGTCGAGATTAAACATTATTTATTAAAGGAAAGTGATGAAAAAATTTATCGAAATCGAAAAGGCGATTACTTCACGTTAACTTTTGATGATCAAGTACTTTATGAAAATTCAAAAACTTTAGAAAAAGTATTTCAAAAAACATTTAAAACATTTTTAGCTAAATACCATAAAGGAAATACAATTCTTTTTATTGGACTAGGAAATTCTTCTATTTTAGGCGATTCTTTTGGAACACAAGTTTTAAATAAATTAATCGCGACCAATCAATATAATGATTTTTTAACTATTCCTAAAGTGGCTTTGTTCGCTCCGGAAACTACCAATAAAACGGGTATTTCATCTTTTAGACTCATTGAAATGGTTGTAAAAGATCTACAACCCGATGTAATTATCTTATTAGATAGCTTTGTAACCAATCAAAGTAAATATTTAAATAGAACTTTAGAAATAAATGACTGCGGAATGATTTTTGCCGATCAACTACGCAGTAACAAAACCATTAGTTTTAAAACATTTCACATTCCTGTGTTGTCCATAGGCTTTCCAACACTTTTAAAACTTCATAAAACTTATTTATCCAAATATACTTTAGAAGAAGATCTAGAAATTATTTCTTCCTTAGTAGCTCGTTCAATTAATCATATTTTAATGTCGTAAAACGACATTTTTTTATGGAAAAAAAATTTATAATATCTTTAGGTGATCAAAGATGCGAAAAAAATTTATAAGTAAGAAAAAAACAAAAAATCGAATGAAATTTTTCTTATTATTTGTTTTAGTCGCGGTATCTTTTTCTATTTGTTTGTCTTTCTTTTCTTCCTTTTTATCCCAAGATAAAATTGTGAATTTTTTATTAAGAAGCAATTTAGATACAACGAGTAGTACAGTCGAAACGGACCTTTTTGATTTTTTGCTCGATTATACAATTGGCAGACAGGAATTTAAAGATGAAGAGTATGACGGAAGCACATCGACTCAAGAATACACTCCAGATCCAGCTCCGGAAGAAAATAAAGAAAATCCTCTTATTTATCTATATAATACGCATCAAGGTGAAGAATATAATGGAGGCATTTTATCCGAACACGATATTGTTCCAACAGTTATGATGGCTACATATAGTCTTAGAGAACAATTAAATAAATATTCGTTAAATACAATTGTCGAAACCAATCAAATTAGTGAAATTTTAAAAATAAATAATTGGAATTATGCTTCATCCTATAAAGCGAGTCGTCTTTTAATGACTTCAGCATATGAAAAAAATCCTTCTTTACAATATTTTATAGACGTTCATAGAGATGCGATTCCATATGAAAGCTCTATAATAACCCATGAAAATAAAGTATATGCAAAAGTATTATTTGTCGTAGGAGAAGATTATGATAAATACCTAGCCAATTTATCTTTGGCAGAAAAATTATCCAATGCTCTAAATCAAAAAGTTCCCAAAATATCAAGAGGAATTATGAAAAAAGGAGGAAGTGGAGTAAATGGAATTTATAATCAAGATTTTTCACCGAATACACTTCTAATTGAGTTAGGTGGACAATATAATTCTATTAATGAAGTAAACAATACCGTGCTTGTTTTAGCCGAAGTATTAAAAGAGGTGATCACTTCTTAATGGAAAAAAAGAAAAATAAAGGAACATGGATACTAAAAGGCTTAGGAATTCTTTTTATTCTTTATTTATCTTTAACCGTCGCGATTTCTACAGGATACTATGAAGCAAAATTAAGTGAAAAAACAACAATCACCGATGAAGCAATGAAACAATTTGAACAAGACATAAGAGATGGAAAAGATGTCGATATTAAAGATTATGTAACCGATATTCAAAAAGATTATTCCAATCAAACTACTAAAGCTGGTGTATGGTTTTCGCAAATTGTCGAAAGCTTTATGTCTAAAGGAATTGATGGAATGATTAATATTTTTAAAGCTTTATTTACTTAAAAAGAAAAAAAGATTTTTAGTTTACTAAAGTCTTTTTCTTTTGTATAATAAGTACTAGGTGAGGCAGTATGGAAAGTAAATTTAAGCAAGAAAATATTCGGAATTTTTCAATCATTGCCCATATCGATCATGGAAAAAGTACTCTTGCTGATCGCATTCTAGAACTTACCGGGGCCATTGCAAAAAGAGAAATGGTAGACCAAGTTTTAGATAGTATGGATCTAGAAAGAGAAAGAGGAATCACGATTAAATTAAACGCGGTTTCTCTTCATTATACTTATCAAAACGAAGAATACCTTTTAAACTTAATTGATACACCAGGTCATGTGGATTTTTCTTATGAAGTGAGCAGAAGCTTAGCCGCGTGCGAAGGAGCAATATTGGTTGTTGATGCAACTCAAGGAATTGAAGCTCAAACACTAGCCAATCTTTATCTAGCTTTAAATGCCGATTTAACAATTATTCCCGTCATTAATAAAATTGATTTACCAAATGCCAATATTCCAAAGGTAAAAGAAGAATTAAAAAAAGTTTTAGGCTTTAAAGAAGAAGACATTCTCTTGTGTAGTGGGAAAACTGGAGAAGGAGTAAAAGAACTTATTGAAACGGTGATCGAAAAAATTCCAGCTCCAGAAATTCATAATGAAGCCCCATTAAGAGCTTTAATTTTTGACTCATATTTTGATCCTTATAAAGGAGTTGTAGCCTTAGTAAAAGTAGAAGATGGGACTTTAAAAGATAAAGATGAAATTCTTTTTATGGCAACAAATTCTTCTTTTGAAGTAACTGAGTTAGGTGTAAGAACTCCAAAAGAGAAACGATTATCAAAACTTTCAAGTGGAGATGTTGGATATGTCATCGCGGCAATTAAAGACATTTCCTCTGTTCATGTAGGAGATACAATCACTTTAAAAGATCATCCAGCTAAAGAACCAATTCATGGATATAAGCCGATGAAACCAATGGTATACTCTGGGATATTTCCTGTAGAGCCAAATCGTTATGAAGCTTTAAAAGAAGCCTTTTTAAAACTAAAATTAAATGATGCTGCCTTAACTATTGAGCCAGAGACAAGTGAAGCTTTAGGATTTGGTTTTCGAGTAGGTTTCCTAGGACTTTTACATATGGATATTATAACGACAAGAATTGATCGAGAATTTAATATTCCAGTTATCACAACAAGTCCAAGTGTTGTCTACCATGTTACCTTGACAAATGGTGAAAAAATCGAGGTAGATAGCCCAAATAAAATGCCAGAATCGGTAAAAATCAAACAAATAGAAGAGCCGTTTATTTATACCAACATCATAGTGCCAAGCGAATACATTGGACCGATCATGGAACTTTGTCAAAACAAAAGAGGAGTTTATAAATCTTTAGAATATATTGATGAAACAAGAGTCAATATTCATTATGAAATTCCATTATCGGAAGTTGTTTATGATTTTTTTGACAAGTTAAAAAGTACGACAAAAGGATATGCTTCTTTTGATTATGATGTATGTGGGTATAGAGAAAGCAATCTGGTAAAAATGAATATCTTGTTAAACGGAGAAAATGTCGATGCTTTATCCGTGATCGTTCATAAAGATTTTGCTTATCAAAGAGGAAGAAAAATTGTTGGAAAATTAAAAGAAGCAATTCCAAGACAACTTTTCCAAATTCCAATTCAAGCAAGCATAGGTTCAAAAGTCATCGCTAGAGAAAATATTCCAGCAATGAAAAAAAATGTTCTTGCTAAGTGTTATGGAGGAGACATCACAAGAAAAAGAAAATTATTAGAAAAACAAAAAGAAGGAAAGAAAAGAATGAAAATGGTAGGAAGTGTTGAAGTGCCTAGTGAAGCATTCCTATCTATATTGAGTGGAGATGAAAATTAATGACTATAGATGAAAAAATAAAAAAAGAAGTTTATAGATTAGCTTTAGAAGGAAAAAGCGATCAAGAAATTTCAGAAATTTATCGTCGCGAAAAAAATCAAATTAATAAGTGGATTAATGACTTAAAAGTTCCAAGTTCACCTGTTTATAACCTTGCCTTATATAATCAAATTATTTTTGAAAGAAATGCTTTACGGGGTATAGTTGATAAAGATTTACTTGAAGAAATTATTGAACTTTTAAATAGAAATTTCACTTTTGTAGAAGTAGCGATTCTTTTAAATAGTACCGAAAAAGAAGTTAAAAAAATAATAAAAGTTTTAAATATGAAAAGTAGTCCTTTTTATGATCCTGAATTATATAAAAATCTTATGACAAAAAATACTCAAAATATGCGAAAAAAAGAAGAAGAAATATTTCATAAGTTTCAAAAAGTAGTTAATGAAGGAATCGATTTACATTTTATTTCCGATTCAGAACTTGTGAAAAAATTCTATCGAAGACAAAACGTACGAAGAATTGTCGAATTATTAGTTCAATCCAATTTTCAAGCAACCGATCAGTTTCTAGCAAAAAGTTGTGGAGTAAGTCCTTTCTTTGTTGAAAAAACATTAAATGACCGGGATGACGAGCATTTAATACGATTATTATATGGAGAAGAATTAGTAGCTAAAATTAAACAAGCTAGACATGATAAAGCCTATATAAATCGTAATGCTTATAAAAAGGATTATCGACTTGTGCAAGAAAAATCGGATGAACAAAAAGAAAGAGTAAATACAATTGAGAATAATATTCAATTTTGGTTTAAGATTCTTTTTACCTTTAAATTATCTTTACAACAATTTGGAGAACTCGTTCAAGTAACCGATTTAGATTTATTATCTAAGATGCTTTTTGCTGAAGCAAAAAATACAAATAAATATTATATAAATGCTTTAAAATATTTATTTGGTCATACCTCTAATGATAAAAATACAGAGAATTTAAAAAAAGCTAAGAATTATTTACTTTGGTTATCTGAAGCAAAAAAGAAAGATCCAATGAGATATAGAAATCTACTAGAATATATTAACGATAAAGAATATAAGGATATTGTAAAAAAACATGCATACAATCTAGGCATGACTTTATCAGACGAAGAAGTAGAAAAAATTATTAAATATAGATTAAAGTATGCTTTACCACAAAAGGCAATTCCATTTAACTGGGCATATATAAAACCAAGATGTCCTGAGTATTTATTAGATGAACTTGAAGAATTAAGCAGAGTAAACTATGAAAACTCTGTATTGTACGGTCCATATAAAAATTCTTCTGGTTCAAGAAAATGACATCTGTATATATCCATATCCCATTTTGTAAATCCATATGTTCTTACTGCGATTTTTGTAAAATGTTTTACTATCAAAAATGGTCTACCAAATATTTAATAAAATTAAAAGAAGAAATTTTAGATTTATATAATGGTGAGGAAGCGAGAAGTATTTATATAGGAGGAGGAACTCCTTCTGCTTTAAAAACAAAAGAATTAGAATTTTTAATGGATACGATAAAAGTTTTTAATCGCTCTGTTACTTGTGAAGTTACTTTTGAATGTAATTTAGAAGATATTACAAAAGAATTATTAGAAATTTTAAAGCAAAATAAAGTAACTCGTCTAAGTATTGGAATTCAAAGTTTTAATGAAGAAAATTTAAAAATATTAGGAAGAAATCATTCTTTTGATGATGCGAAAGAAAAGATGGCTTTAATCCGAGAATTTGGCTTTAAAAATGTCAATTTAGATCTTATTTATGCAATCCCAAACGAAACGATGAAAATATTAAAAGACGATATCAAAAAGTTTTTAAAATTAGAGCCAGATCATATTAGCACTTACAGTCTAATGATTGAACCAAACACTCTTTTATGGATTAATGGAATAAGACCTATTAAAGAAGATAAAGATGAAGAAATGTATCATTATATTTGTAAAACTTTAGAAAAAAAAGGATTTACACATTATGAAGTTAGCAACTTTGCTAAAGAAGGGAAAGAATCCATTCATAATTTAACTTATTGGAATAATGAAGAATATTATGGTTTTGGCTTATCCGCTTCTGGATATATTGATCAAATAAGATATACTAATACAAAAAATTTAACCAAATATTTAGAAGGCGAGTACAAAGGTGCCGAAGAAATTTTATCGAAACAAGATATCATGGATAATGAAATGATGTTGGGTTTGCGAAAATTAAAAGGAATTCAAAAAGAAGAATTTGAAAAAAAATATCAAGTAAAAATGGAAGATGTTTATCCGATTAAACCTTTATTAAAAAATGGGGATTTAGAAGAAAAGAAAGGGTATATATTTATTCCAAAAAATAAAATTTATGTAATGAATGAAATTTTACTTAAAATGATTTAAGAAAAGAATATTTTTTTGAATTTTGATTAAACTATAGATAATGAAATTTATAGGTGATTAATGTGAAAAAAATATTCTTTTTTCTTTTTCTTTTTTTAAGCTTTCCATTTCTTGTTTTAGCCGATTCCATAAAAGAATTAGAAGTGGTAAATGGCACAAT
>CALVOC010000055.1 GCA_944350145.1 uncultured Bacilli bacterium | reverse complement strand
TGATTGCTATTACAGCTAAAAGTTCAATTAATGTAAATCCCTTTTTCATATAATCTATCCTCTTATATACTATAACACAATTTCAGAAAAATTTGTTTGAGAATTTTGCTTTTTTTTCTTTGTTTGCATATATTATAAATAGGAAAGAAGGTATTGATATGTTTCCAGGACAAATAAGAACAGGACTTACTTTACCTAAAGTATTAGGAGGTATTCAAAAAACTTTAAATGTTGCCAATCAAATCATTCCTCTTTATGTTCAAGCAAAGCCTTTAATTAAAAACGCTCAAAGTGCATTTCAACTTGCGAAAGAGTTTATAGGACCTTCTTCTAAAAACGTTGAACCCATCCAGGTTTCCAAACAGCCTATTAAAAGTATAAAAAAAGAAGAAAAATTTCTTTCTTCTTCAAATCCTGTCTTTTTCCAATAGGCATTCTAATTTTTGAATTTTTTCATTTATTTTCTCTTTTAAAAGAGGACGATTTTCTGGAATTTTTTGATATAGATTTTTGTAATGTTTTTGCAAACTTAAATAATAATCTTTATTTTCTTCTTGAAATAACCCAAATTCATATTCAATGTCCTTTAATTTTTGTTTCATTGGAACAAATTTCATTATTACATAATAATGCTTTTTTTCTTTTAAAACTTTTTCGGATACTAAACCATAATGTATTTTATTCATGAATCTTCGAACATCTTCTAAATCGTTGTTTGATTCTATAATAATTTTTTTAATGGTTGTTAATTTTTGAGTTAAAGATAGTATTTTTATTATTGTAGAAGCTCCCATACCTGCGATTACTAGAGTATCATAATTTTGAGTGTCAATCTTTTTTAATCCATCCGCGACAACAGTTTTTATTTGATTTTCTAAATGTTCTTTAGCAATATTTTTCTTGGCTATTTCTAAGGCTTTAGGATGAATATCCGTTGCTAAAATGTTTTGGCAGCCTTTTTTAGCCATATGAATCGGAATATAGGCATGATCTGTTCCAATATCGATAAAAGCATCTTGAATGGTCAAAAAAGAAGTAATGTTTTCTAATCTTTTTTGCTTCATTTAATCGGTCAAAAAGTCTTTTAAACGTTTAGCACGTGATGGATGGCGAAGTTTTCTTAAAGCTTTTGCTTCTATTTGTCTTATTCTTTCGCGAGTAACATTGAATCTTTTTCCCACTTCTTCTAGAGTATGACTTGTTCCATCTATTAAGCCAAAACGTAGTTCTAGAACTTCTTGTTCCCTTTCTTGTAAGGTCTCTAAAACAGCTTTGATTTCTTCTTTTAAAATTTCGTTTGTCGCATATTCTTCTGGTGTCATTGCGTTTACATCTTTAACAAAATCTCCTAAATGAGAGTCGTCTTCTTCCCCGATTGGAGTTTCTAATGAAACTGGATCTTGACTAATTTTAATCACGTCTCTTACTTTTTCAACACTAATGCCCATTTTTTTAGCAATTTCTTCTTCAGTTGGTTCTCTGTTTAATTCAAGAGTAAGTTGTCTTTGAATACGAGCCATTTTGTTAATTGTCTCGACCATATGAACTGGAACACGAATTGTTCTTGCTTGATCGGCTAGAGCTCTTGTGATAGCTTGACGAATCCACCAAGTTGCATAGGTAGAAAATTTGTATCCTTTGTCGTAATCAAATTTGTCTACAGCTTTCATAAGTCCGATGTTTCCTTCTTGAATTAAATCTAAGAAAAGAAGACCACGACCAACGTAGCGTTTGGCAATAGATACAACTAAACGGAGGTTGGATTCTGCTAAACGATTTTTGGCTTCTTCATCGCCATTGGCCACTTTGATAGATAATTCCATTTCTTCTTCTGGTGTCAACAAAGAAATGCGTCCGATTTCTTTTAAGTACATTCTTACTGGATCGTTAATATTTATGTCTTTAGTAATCTCAGCATCATTTAAAATAGTAGCTCCACCTGTATCTTTTGCATCGTCATCTTCACCGACAATTTCAATGTTATTTTCCATTAAAGTATTATATAAATCGTCTAGTGAGTCGTTGTCTACTTCTAATCCTTTTAAAGCATCTGCGATTTCTTCAAATGTTATAAAGCCTTTTTCTTTTCCTTTTTTTACTAATTCATTTTTTCTGTCTTCAAAAGATTTGATCTCTTTGACTTTTTTTACCGTCTCTTTTGTTTTAGCTGGAGCTTTGTCTAATAATTTTATATTTAAGCTTTCAATTTCTTTTTGAAATCTTAAAACTTCTTCTTCACTTACTTTACATTCTTTAGAAATCTCAACGACATCTTGAATTAAGATATACCCATCTACTTTTCCTTTTTCAATCAATTCATTTTTTTTCATTTCAAACTTAGTCATTCTTTCACACTTCTTTCTTTTTTTAGTTCTTGTATGTTTTTCATCAATTCGACAATTTTTAATCCAATTCTTTCTTTTTCATTGATATCTTGCATTTTTCTTTGCTCCACTTTCATTTTTTTTAATTCATTTTCCCACATAATTTCTTTGATGTTATTTATGTAGTCGTTAATACTAGTATCTTCAATATCTGGCTCTTTTATACTTTTAATAATTTCATAGATCTCGGCTTTTAGAGGACTTAATTCTGCATAAGAAAGGAAGTCAGCAACATTGATTTTTTTATGTTCATCTGCGTAGTAAATGATTTCACTTGCGACTTTTCGATAATTTTCTTCCTCAAAGTATCCCAGCTTTGTTTGATATATTTTGATATATTTTATATCATTCATCATATAATATAATAGATGCTCTACACTTTGTTTGTAACGGCTTTTTTTCTCTTTTTTTGGCTTTTCTTGCATTACAACGGGTGGGGATGAATCTAGTTTTAGTTCTTGTTTTAACACATCATAGGATAAATGATACTCCGAAGCCAGTTTATTTAAAGTGATATCAATTGTTATTGGATCGGCTTTTTTTAGAGTATCTAGTACACTGCGGACATAGGAAGCTAAATTTTCTGTATCCCGTAAATCTTTATTTTCTTTTAGATGCTCATATTGAAACTCCATAAAAGATTCTGGATGTTCAAGTAAATTTTGCATGGCTTCTTTACCATAAGCTAAAATGTATTCATCCGGATCTTTTTTGCCACTTAGGCGAATTACTTCTACGTCTATGCCAGCATCTAATAATAGACAACCGTTGCTCATTGTTGCTAG
Source organism: uncultured Bacilli bacterium (assembly GCA_944350145.1). Classification (GTDB taxonomy): domain Bacteria; phylum Bacillota_I; class Bacilli_A; order RF39; family UBA660; genus Ventrenecus. Next base: position 5,032 of record CALVOC010000055.1, on the reverse strand, counting down.
AGCTCCAGCATCATCGTTATCTAACATTAAAATTACTGGAACATGAAGTTTAAAAATTAAATCTATCTGCTCTTTTGTCAGACTTGTTCCCATTAAAGCAATTGTATTTTTAAAACCGTTTGCATACATTCGGATCGCGTCCATATTTCCTTCTACGATGATTAATTTTTTTTCTAACCGAACGGCTTCTTTGGCCCGGTGATAGTTAAACAACACATTGCCTTTTTTAAAAATAGGAGTCTCTTTACTATTTAAATATTTTGGCGATTGGTCTTTTTCGTAAACACGACCGGTAAAAGCCACTACTTTTCCTTTTGGATTATGAATCGGAAATAAGATACGATTGATAAATACATCATAATATTCTAAATTTTTTTGATTAACTAAACCTAATTTTTCCATTTCAGCCAGTGGAATATTTTTTTTAGCCAAAAAATCTCTTAACTGATTCTTAGAAAAAGAAAGACCAATATCAAAATTTTTTAGCATTTGTTCGTCCAAACCACGATTTTTTAAATACGTTTTTGCTTCTTGTCCTATCGGTGTATTCAAGTTATTTTGATAGAAAAGCATTGCTAAATTCATGATGTCATATTCTTTAGCAAATTTTTCTACTTTCTTATAAGTGTTTGCAACTTCTATGGATATTCCCACTTTGGCAGCTACTTTTTGAATTGCTTCAGCAAAACTTATGTTTTCATAATCACTAACAAATTTAAACACATTGCCTGCGGCACCACATGAAAAACATTTAAACATTTGTTTTTCTCTTGAAACGCTCATACTTGGTGAGTGATCTTGATGAAATGGACAAACGCCAAAAAAGTTTTTTCCTTTTTGAGTTAGTGGAATATAATCACTTATAATTTCTACGATGTCCGCTTGTTCCCGTATCTTAGCGACTTCTTCTGGTGCAATTAAAGGCATATACACTCCTCCCTAAAAATATATATTCCCCCCATCATGGAGTTTTCCTTTTTTTTAAGCCAAAAAAAATGCCAAAATCGACATTTTTTTCTCTAATTTGACACTTTTTTGACATTTTTTGCATATGCTATATAGTGGACTTTCTTTTAAAAGATATTGGCCTTAGAAAAAAACATAAGACTTGAAATACTGCAATTACTAGGTATGCACTGTTTTGAAAGCCAAAAAAATGAATGAAGATTGCAGGGATACTTCCTATAGAAATACTGTATAAGGCTATGATTTTTTTAGATATAGGAGAATATTCGTTTGTTGGTGCCAGAAAAATTGCTGCAAACCAAATATGGCTGTTTAAAAGGTTTAAAAAATAGTTTCCAGTCGGAAAAAATATTTCCAATACAAACAATGTTGCTCCATAACTTATTAAAATCGTTAAAGGAATTTCTTTTTTATAATAAATTTGATAGCTTAAAAAAGCAAAACAACCTATTAAAATAAGAATGGATGTCGTTCCAACATTTCCTACTGCTCGTCCTAAAAAGACATCTAATATGCCATATAAATATGGGGTTGAGGCTTCTATACTATTTTCATATGTGATATGAAGAAAAAAACTCGTTAAAATTAGTAACAATTTAAAGAAAAGTATTCTTGATACAAAAACACGAAGTCGAATGTATTTTAAACTATAATAAAGAACTATAAGAATGGTATAAAGCCAAAGTGGAAAATTAACAGGAGTCATAAGACTTAACAAAATTGCTTCAAATAATCTTTTGGTTAAAGGTTGTTTTTTTAAAGCATTGTAAAGTGTTCCTCCAATTAAAGATATACCTAAGAAAAACAAAGGTTTGGCTGCATCTATCCAATTCATTTTTCCAATAAAAACATAGCTTAAGCCGTTTTTATAAAAACCATATATTGCCAACGCGAATAATAGCCCGTAGAAAATATAGATGTTTTTTTTGCTCTTTTTTTCATAATGTATGGCAATAGGCATTTTTCTTCCTCCTTATAAAAATTTTTCAATATCGATATAACTTGGACAAATAAAGGTACATAATCCACAATGAATACAGTTATTAGAAGTTTCTTTTTTGTTTACCGCTAAATAGGGATTGCATTTAAGCGGACATATGTCGTTACATTTTCCACAGTGAATGCAAGGCTTTGTTTTATAATGAAGTGGTTTCATAAAATACAAAACGCGAATTTTCGGTGTAAGAATAACATCTTCTAAAACAGCCGTTTCACGATGCATTAAGCCATTTATATAAAAGGCATATTCATTGGTTTTGAAATGGATAAATTCTTTTACTATTTCTTTTAAACTCGTACCAATTTTTACTTCAAAAACTTGAGGATTTTCAATCGCGTTTCCAGTGATTGTTAAAAAAGTTGTATCTTTTTTACGATCTCGAATCATCTTTAAATATAAATCATACACTTCTTCGGATTTCATTATAAGACTTTCTTCTGTAAGTTTTAAATAGTTTTTTAATATTTTTTCATTACCAATTGGATAATAATCCGGCAAAATTTGAAGGGATATTTTGGGATAAGTTCCTAGGTATTTCGAAAAAGATTCAATACTTTCTCGATCGTTTTCTTTTATATAAATCAAAACTTCATTCATTTGAAATGTTTCACGAAGAAGGTCGAGCATTTCTAAAATTTCTTGGCTTTTCATTTTATTTATAAAAGTTCTTGTAGCTGCATAAGGCTCGTCTTCCATTCCATTTAAAATAAGTGTTTTTTTCTTATCGAATTTTTGCCAATCAAAATTTGAATCTTCCTTTATTTGGTTTTGAAAATTGATTCGTATACTCATGGTAGTGAATTCTTTTACTCCGTTATATGAATCTTCTTCACGGTAGTCATTTTTAATTTTTAAAAATAGTCCTTGGCTATTTTTTAAAAAGCCAATGATTTTGCCACTTACTGGGCTATACCAACTTTTTTCTTGCCAAGAATAAAGAAAATCCCCTTTTTTAATTTTTTTATATTCGATATTTTGTCTTATTTCTTCATCAATTGGCAAATATATATATTCTGGTTCTAAAAAAGGAGTCATTCGACTACTTACTTTTATTAAAGGATCTTTTGAAAGAGTAACTAATTTCTTCATCCACATCACGCCTATACTCATTATACAAAAAAATAAGTTGCTTGAAAAGAAGTTTTCAAAACAAAAAAAGAAAACTATTTAATCATTAAGAAAAAATAGTTTTCTCCATTAATTAACACAAAAGCAACTGCTTTTGTAATTAGAATATATCATATATATGAATAAAAATCAAGACAAAATTAGCAATTTGCGAAATTTTTATGATTAGCATATGATAATGTCTTAAGTGTTCAGTATTTGACTATATCCCAAAAATACTGTAGTTTAAATTTTTTTGAGACATTTTCAAAAACTATTGGGACAACATTTTAAGTATTTAAATTATTATTTTTGGTTTTTTTATTAAAGATGATCCTTGTTTATCCAGACTAACTTGTTTTGTAAGTGTTCCATTAAAACATAATTCTTTAGCTCTATCATTATATAATCCTTCAACAATTTCGGTTAATTCCCACCCATATTTATCTATTATTGGTTGAAACATAGGTAATTTATAATCTGCCAAAGTAATCAGTGGCTTTGTAGTTTCTAAAAAATTCATAGAAGCTTCTATCATTCTTGTTCCTAAATGTTGCTCTAAATTGATCTGACACATACAAAGTACAAATCTTCTTTTCTTTCTCATTTTTCTTTAAACATGCCATTGCCAATATAATGCTATCATCTTCATCAGATCTTGCAAACAAAATTTCGCCACTTGGTGTAAAAATTCTAGGTAGTTGTTTATGAAAATACCATTCTTTATGATTTGGATAATCTTCACAAATAAAATCAGTTATATCATAAATTCTTTTAGCTAAATTTGCAAATTCTTCATTACTTATTTTTCCAATATAACTTTTTAAACTTTCAATATGAACCATAAAACCAAGCCTCTTTCACAATATGTTGTTTATTCTAATACTTTCTTGTTATTTTGACAATAATAAACATATAGACTATTAGTTAATCCATCAATTCTATTCTTATACCTAATACACCATATCGTTCCTGTTTTTCTTTAGTATAAAATTGTTCTAGTACTTTAATTAATTCTTCTTTTGTCATTGATTTGTCAGACAAAATAGAAATATCGAAATCTTTAAACATATCTTTAAAAGAATTATATCTTAATAAACCTGTAACTTTTGCATTAAAAGATTCTGATAATTCAGGCTCTTTTAAAAATTTAATTGTATCTCCTAATTTTATATTTTGTCTTTTTTCATCATATAATCTTATTTCAATTCTTTTTGTACCATTCAATATAAAATTGTAATATTCTGGTTGTAATTTCATTTCATGAGTCATTTTATTTTCTCCTTCTTTCTATACCTCTTTGTAAAATCAATTGTTTCTGTTTAGTTGGATTTTTACACAAATTTCCATCTAAACTAAATGCTTCATCCCATTCTCTAATAACACTGTATAAAGGATTATTTTCATAAATATAGGAATAATATTGCGGCAGATTAATATTAGGATCAATTTTTCGCATATCTCTTAGTGTAAGATATTCTTCAAATTCTGTTACGTCATATAATTTTAAAGCACAGCATCTTTGAAAATTTTTTCCATAATAATCAACGATTTCATGACCATCTGGTCTCGCATTATAACCGGTAGATTTTAAAATTTGTGTGGTATTACCTTTTAGAATCTTTGAAACTTTCATGTATCCGATTAAAGCCTTATCTTCTTTTGCAGAATACACATAAATTTTCTTATCTAAATCCTGGTCCTTTAATGGTGATTTTCTAAACTCATATCCTTTAGTTTCGTTAAATATTTGTCGTGCGTAGTAAGTCATAATAGACATAATTATAATTCTGTTTCTCGGTGTTTTTTCCATGAAAATTCCCCCTCAATCATTTTTTATTATACCATAACATTAATTTAATAACAATGTTTTTTAGTTTTGATGTTAATCCTTTTTTAAAATGATACCTTATCATTAATAAAAAAGATACCGATATATAATATATAATATCTCTTTGG
>CALVOC010000054.1 GCA_944350145.1 uncultured Bacilli bacterium | reverse complement strand
ACATATTTGGCTTTAGATGCAGAAAATAATTCTTTCACCAATGGAAACATATTGCTACAATTAACAAGTAACGAAACAGGAAGTGGCTTAGAAAAATACTACTATAGTTATGATCAACAAAATTGGTATGAAGGTTTTGAATATGCTTTAGAAGGAACAAATATCAAAAAGCAATTTTCTGTCGAAAGAAATCAACAAGTTTATTTTAAAAGTGAAGATAAAAGTGGTAACTTTTCAAATATAGTTTCTGCTTGGGTAAAAATTGATCGGACAAAACCGACCGTGGGAATAACAGCAACTGGAAAAGGAGCCAATATTCAAGTAACCGCTTCCAATGCTCAAGATAATATAAGTGGTATAGGAACATACTACTATAAAGTTGATAATGGTCAGTGGTATTCGAGTACAAGTAGTTCATATACTTTTACAAACATTTTATCCGGAACACATACTGTATATGTAAAAGTTAAAGATACTGCTGGAAATGAATCGGCAATAGCATCTACGACGGTTAAAACTACATACACATATCAATTCCGAGTGATGCCAGGAAAACAAATAGGAAACCAAACAACTTATACGGCTTCTGGAAATTCTATTGTCTTACATACTCATAATACTACGGCACTAGGCTCTTCCGTTGGAGTAGAATTGTATTTAAGCAACATGAGCTTAGTAAATCCAACAGTCTCTTTTGATTATAAATTTACAACATCTAAAAGTATGTATGGAGCATTTTCATTTTATACAAATTTAGCTACTAGCTTAAGTACGTATAAAATATATGCAACAGCAAGTACAACAAGTTCTTTTAATCAACAACTTTCTGGTACAATTACCCAATTATATTTTGGGATTGATTCTTATAGTACATATACTTCCGATATTACGATTTCCAATTTAAAAATTAATGGCGAACTTATTAATTTTGATCAATTAGGACAAAGTGGATAGCAAAAATTAGCACTATTACTTGACAAGTGCTAATTTTTGCTTTATAATACATCTAGATTAAGGAGGGATGAACTATGTATCCAGAAAATAATGAAGAATTAAAAAATGTCTTAGAAAAATACGGACGAGATATTACAAAAAATGTCCGTGATAATAAAGTAGATCCTGTAATTGGCCGTGATGAAGAAGTAAGAAACGTCATTCGAATATTGTCTCGTAAAAGCAAAAACAATCCAGTTTTAATAGGTGAGCCAGGAGTAGGTAAAACAGCCATTGTTGAAGGACTTGCTCAAAGAATTGTCAAAGGTGATGTTCCGAATTCTTTAAAAAATCGCACCATTTGGGAGTTAGACCTAGGGGCTTTAGTTGCTGGAGCCAAGTATCGTGGTGAATTTGAAGAAAGATTAAAAGCAGTTTTAAAAGAAATTAAAGATTCCGATGGAGAAATTATTATGTTTATCGATGAAATTCATATGATTGTCGGAAGTGGAGCTGAAGGAGCAATGGATGTCTCTAATATGCTAAAACCAATGCTTGCTCGAGGTGAAATTCATGTAATTGGAGCGACTACGTTAAATGAATATCGAAAATACATTGAAAAAGATGGAGCACTAGAACGTCGTTTTCAAAAAGTTTTAGTAAGCGAACCAACAGTTGAAGATACAATTACCATCCTAAGAGGCTTAAAAGAACGTTTTGAAATATTTCATGGTGTAACCATTAAAGATAATGCTCTTGTTGCCGCGGCTACTTTATCTGATCGTTATATTACTGATCGTTATTTACCAGATAAAGCCATCGATTTAGTAGATGAAGCTTGTGCTACCATTAAAATGCAATTAGATTCAGTCCCAGCATCTCTAGATGAACTAACTCGTAAAATTATGAGTTTGGAAATTGAACGTCAAGCACTTAAAAAAGAAAAAGACGAATTATCTATTCATCGAGTAGAAAAAATTAATGAAGAACTAGGCGAATTAAAGCAAAAAGAATCGGCTTTAAGAGAAAAATGGGAAAGTGAAAAGAAAGTAAAAGAGAGCATAAATAAAAAGAAAGAAGAATTAGAAAAAGCTCGTTTTGATCTTTCACAAGCTGAAAATAATTACGATTTGGAAACAAGTGCAAAACTTCGTCATGGAACGATACCACGTTTGGAAAAAGAATTACAAGAATTAAAAAATAGCGAAAAAAATAGCATCTTATCAGATGTGGTAGATGATGAAGGAATTGCCGAGATTATTTCTAGATGGACCCATATTCCAGTTGCTAAACTAGTAAGTAGTGAAAAAGACAAATTGCTTCATTTGTTTGATCGCTTAAAAAAACGTGTTATTGGTCAAGACGAAGCTCTTCACCTTGTAAGTGAAGCAATCATAAGAGCCAGAAGTGGTATTAAAGATCCAAATCGACCAATCGGTTCCTTTATCTTTCTAGGACCAACTGGTGTTGGTAAAACAGAAGTAGCAAGAAGTTTAGCTTATGAGTTATTTGATGATGAACGTCATATGATTCGAATTGATTGTTCAGAGTATATGGAAGCCTTTAATGTTTCCAGATTAATCGGAGCTCCTCCAGGATATGTCGGCTATGATGAGGGCGGAGTATTAACAGAAGCTGTACGTCGTAATCCATATAGCATCGTATTATTTGATGAAATAGAAAAAGCTCATAAAGATGTCTTTAATATTTTACTTCAAATCTTAGACGATGGAAGATTAACAGATAGTCAAGGAAGAACTGTTGATTTTAAAAATACGATCATTATTATGACAAGTAATTTAGGAAGTGAATATATTCTAGAAGATGAAGCTAATGCAAAAGAAAAAGTTTTAAATGAATTAAAATTATCTTTTAGACCAGAATTCATTAACCGAATCGATGAAATTATTGTATTCCATTCATTGAAAAAAGAGGATGTGGGAGCAATATTGGATAAAATTTTAAGAGAAATGCAAAATAGATTAAAAGAAAGTCAAATTCATATTGAACTTTCAAAAGAAGCAAGAGAGAAAATTATCGAAGAAAGTTTTGATCCTAAATTTGGAGCTCGACCAATAAAACGATATGTAACAAAAAATATTGAAACTTTAGTAGCTCATGAGATTATTGGCTCAGATTTAAAACCGGGAACTACTTTAAAAATCGATGTTGCAAACGATCAATTTGTAATACAAAAAAACAAATAAGAGGAAGTGTAAAAAAAACACTTCTTTTTTATATCTAGAAAAGAATAAAAAGTAGAAAAAAGCATAAGATATTCTATGAAATATATTTGTTATTCTACTTTTTTTTGTTTGCTTTTCTTTTTAGTTTTAAGTGTTCTTTTTATAAAAAATAGTATTGCTATGGAGCAAAAAGAATACAAATTAGAAACTCCAACATATCATTTACATCAAATAAATATAAATATGCCTCAAGAACAAAACGAAGTATTAAAAAAAGAAATTGAAAACTTTGTAAAACAAGAAAAAGAAAAATTTTTAAATCAAATTATAGATAGTGAAGTAGAAAAAGATACTTTATATACATTAGATATCACTTATAAAAACTTCTGTGATGAACAATACGATTCCTATTTGTTTTCTATCACAACTTATACAGGTGGAGCTCATTCAAACACGACATTTAAGACAATCAATCTAAATAGAAAAACAAATACTTTTTTAGAAATCGATTCTCTTATAGAAAAAAATAAAGAATTTCTTAATAAAATATCTTTTGAAACCAGGATATACTTTCTATTTCATCCCAAAATAGAAAATATAACCATGCTATTAGATGGAACTCGCCCGATAAAAGAAAATTTTTCAAATATTATTTTTACATCTCAAGGTTACTACTTTTTCTTTCCACCTTATCAAATAGCTCCGTATTCCGCTGGATCTTTTGAAATTTTTTTAAAAAAGAGTCATTGAGCTTTTAAAAGGAATATGATATGATAATGAAAGATAAAGGAGTTTGAAGTGTATGAATGAATTTGAGAATAAGAATGTAGAAGAGAAAATTGGACCAAAACGTAAAAGTGTCCAGCCAAAAATTATAGGAGGCATTTTAATCGGAATTCTAGTAATTGGAATCGTTTCATTTGCCGTATATAAATTTTTAAAACCAACAGCTATGGATGTATATGAAAAAGCAATTTCCGTGGTTTTTGAAAAGTTAGATGAAGGACTTAATTTCTTAAATCAAAATACGATTAAAGTACATTATGAAAATGAAAAAATAAAAAACGAAGGAAGTTTATCTTTTGAAACGAATATCCAGGAATTACAAGATCTAGCATCTTATACATTCTCATATGATATTGGTTTAGATGGCCAAGAAAAAGAGGAAAGAATATCCTTAAATATCAACAAAGAAACCGAAGAACTTTTAAGTGGAATCCTTTACATGGTTCAAGATGAAATGATTTTTAAATCAGAAAAATTATTTTCTGGTTTATTAAAAGCCAAAATGAATGGTGGGTTAATAATTGAACAAACTGGATCTTTAGACTTTTCTTTACTTGTCAAAATGCTTGCCAAAATAAAAGAAGCTACGATCTCATCTTTTTCAAAAGAAGATTTTTCCGTTAAAGATACTACCTTTCAAAAAGAAAAAGTTACAGAATATTCTTATACAATAAATTCTAAAACTTTTGCAAAAATTATGACACGTATAAGCGATGCTTTTTTAGAAGACGAAAATCTTTTAAATGAAATGAGTAGAGTATATGAAACAAGTATAGAAGAAATTAAAAAAGGCCTTGTTTCTTTAAAAGAAGAAAGAGAAATAGAACCTATAACGATTCGCTTATATACTAAAGGAATTAGTAAAAAAGTATATGGCTTTGCAATGTATAAAGATAGCCAAGAAATTATATCTGGTAAAGAAGAAAACGGCTACCTCATAAAAATTCCTGCTTTAAATTTAAAAGCCACGATTACTAGAGAAAAAATAATTATAGAAATACCTTTAGAAAATACAACGGCAACGTTAGAAATGGAACAAAAAAGCGATCGAGAATTCATGGCAACATTTAAAGTACAAGAACCGACAAATCAAGCTTCGTTAGAGTTAAGTTTATTGCTTTCTTTTGAAAAAGAATCAGAATCCATAGCAAGCTTTAATGTAACAGGAAATATGGTAGTAACAAATGGAACTACAACTGCAAATTTTAAAGTGAATTTAAAAAATAAAACATCCAAAATTTCTGAAGAACTTATAGATATCAATCCAGAGGAAGCAAGAGACATCGAAAGTTTAACAGAAGAAGAAAAAACAGCCATCGAAAATAATTTTAAAAAGATTTTTGAAACAGAAGATTCTTTGAATTCTTTGTTAGATCCATTTTTAATTCCAGATATAGAGGTTCAAAATAGTTCTTATTGTACTAAAGAAAATTGTCAAGATTGTATCGATGGCTACTGTGTTTGTAGTTATTATGATGACGATGGAATAGAACAATTGATTTATTGTGAAGACAATTTTACTTTATCTTTTTAATCTTTAATGCTATAATAGGTTCACTTAGAAAGTGGTGGAACTATGTTTGGATTTCCAAAATTAAATAAAGAAAAAATATATAAGATGCATTTATGTATGATTGATGATGAAAACATTGCAATAAATGGAGATATTTATGGTGATTATTATGCTTCTAGTGAAGGTTCATTTAGAATGCATCCCAATTTTACAGTAATAAATGAAATCTATGTAAAAAAAGCAAAAAAACATGGTTATGTAGAAGAAATATCAACAGGAATAGAAATCCCATTTGTGCTTTTGCAAATCACTCCTGGATTAAAAGGAAATCGTTATGAATGTTGTCCATTTGGCAATACTTCTTATTTAGCGGTTGCCTTTGCAGTACAAAAAACTTTTCAATTAGAAAAACAACCAGATCAAGAATTTATCTTAACAGAAGTAGGCGAAGAACAAAAAGAAAGATATCTTCAAGAAAAATCAGAAGATACTACATGGAAAAAAGAAATTTATGAAACATTATTTACAGCGATGCATTTAAAAGGAGGATATTTGCTAAATGCATTAGAAAGTATTTATCAAAAAGGTCCTGCATATTATTATAGCGAATTAAAAGTAAAACAAAATCAAAAACAAATAAATGCTTTGACAAGAAAAAAATAATTTGCTAGAATGAATTTGTTGATGAAGATGTTGCCTTACAACCAACGGAGTCAAATCGTTTAAAAGCGTTAATTTTATTAGAGATAGAAAAATTCTATGAAGTAGGGTGGTACCACGAGTAAATTCGTCCTTACGCATAGAATTTTTTTGTTTAAGAAAGGAGCAGTCATGAAAGAAAAATTAAAAAGAAAATATGCGAGATTTTTAGTAGAAGGCTGTTTAGGTTTAACAAAAGAAGACAAACTATTTATTACCGCGAGCATGATAATAAAAGATTTCGTGGATATTGTGATTAAAGAAGCAAAAAACTTAGGAATTCATACCATTCAAACTTTGTTAACCGATGATAAAGCCCAAAAAGAATTATATTTAACAAAAAACTATGAAGAAATTATAAAAAGTCCTTTAATGGATAAAACAAAATACAATCAAATGGCTAAAGAAGGATATGCCTTTCTAAGTCTTTCTTCACCCCAACCAGGATATTTAAAAGAAGTGGATCCTATTCTTTTAGCAAAAGTCCAAAAATATGTAAGTGAAACGACAAAAGAATTTAGAGAATATCAAGATAAAGATTTGCTAAAATGGAATATCAGTGCGGTTCCAAATCCTTATTGGGCAAAAGAAATGCATTTACAAAATGAAGAAGAACTATGGGATCTTATTTTTTCTATCTGTTTGATTAATGAAGAAGAAGATCCAAAAAAATTATGGCACGAAAAGTTACAAAAATTAAAAAGAAGAGCCCAATATCTCAATAACTTACAAATCGAAAAAATCGTTTATAAAAATTCTTTAGGAACGAATTTAGAAATCACTTTACCAGAAAACTATTTATTTCAATCAGCTGAGGGAAAAAATATTGTCAACATGCCGACAGAAGAAGTATTTACATCTCCAGATTATTTAAAAACTAATGGAATAGTTTATTCTTCAAAACCTTTGGAGTATCGAGGAAATCTTGTAGAGGACTTCTTTTTAGAGTTTCAAAATGGTCGAGTTGTTTCTTATGATGCCAAGAAAGGAAAAGAAGTATTAAAAGGAATTTTAGAAACCGACGAGGGATCTTCCTATTTAGGAGAAGCAGCATTGGTTGATATTTCATCGCCCATTGCTAAGACAAATAAAATATTTTTAAATACATTAATTGATGAAAATTCGTGTTGTCATTTAGCTTTAGGTCAAAGTTTTGGTGAGTGTTTAGTAGATGGCTTACAAAAAAATAGAGAAGAGTTAAAAGAATTAGGATTAAACCAATCAAAAAATCATGTGGATTTCTTTATTGGAACCGAAGATTTATTAATTGAAGCAATTTTAAAAAATGGCGAGAAAAAAATAATTATGGAAAATGGAAATTTTAAGGAGGAAAATTTATGACATTATTTGAAGATTTAAAATGGCGAGGATTAATTAAAGATATTACTTCTCCAGAATTAGAAAAAAAACTAAACGAAGGAGGAATGACTTTTTATATTGGGACCGATCCAACAGCAGATTCTATGCACATCGGGCATTACTCATCTTTCTTAATCTCTAAAAGATTAGCAAAATATGGACATCATCCATTATTGTTAATAGGTGGTGCAACTGGAAGAATTGGAGACCCAAGACCTACTACTGAACGAGAAATGAAAACGATTGAAGAAATCGAAAAAAATACCGAAGGTTTAACGAAACAAGCTGAAAGCATATTTGGTTTCGAAGTAGTAAACAACTGGGATTGGAGTAAAGATGTTAATTTTATCGATTTTTTAAGAGATTATGGAAAATTTTTTAACATTAATTATATGTTAGATAAAGATATTATAAGAAGAAGATTAGATACAGGGATCACTTATACAGAATTTTCTTATATGATTATGCAAGCTATGGATTTTTTACATTTATTTGAAGAAAAGAATTGTACCTTGCAAGTAGCCGGTTCAGATCAATGGGGAAATATTACGGCAGGTGTCGATTTAATTCGAAAAAAAACTGGAAAAGAAGCTTATGGCTTCACAATGCCTTTAATTTTAGATAAAGATGGCAAAAAATTTGGAAAAAGCGAGGGCAATGCTTTATGGCTAGATAAAAATAAAACAAGTTCTTATGAATTGTATCAATATCTAATTAATACCGATGATGAATTAGTAATAGATTATCTAAAAAAACTTACTTTTTTAACGAAAGAAGAAATTGAAAAAATTGAAAAAAAACATAAAGAAAATTTAGAAAAACGGATAGCTCAACAAGAACTTGCTAAACAGGTCATTACCGATTTACGTGGTGAAGAAGAGTACCTTCATGCCAAAGAAGTTTCAGAATGTTTATTCACAGTTAAAATATCTTCATTAACAGATCAAGAAATTGAAACAGTTTTTAAAGATATGCCAACTTTTTCTTATGAAGAGAAACCTCTTATTGATTTATTAGTAAATAATAAAATAGCTTCATCAAAACGAGAGGCAAGGGAATTCCTTCAAAATAATGCAATCAATGTAAATGGTGAATGCGTTACAGATGAAAATTTTCTATTAGATAATACGCGTACTTATAATATTATCAGAAGAGGAAAAAAGAAATATTTTGTTTTTAAGAAAAAATTAGAGAAATAAAAAATCTCTAATTTTTTTTATAAAAAAAGGAAATCAAACATTTTTCTTGTATGTATTAGTAGAAGATATTTTTTATCTTCTTAGAAAGGAGGAACACGATGTTTTACGCATTAAGTAACGATCTTGTATTTAAACAAATTTTTAGTAATCAAAAAAATATT
>CALVOC010000053.1 GCA_944350145.1 uncultured Bacilli bacterium | reverse complement strand
AAACATGCACTAGGGATTGTCTTTTTTGAGTGCTCGTGGCATCGAGTGAAAAAGATGAAGAGATCTAGGCAGAAGAAATAACGAAGGAGGATGTTTTTATGGCCGTAGTTTCTAAAAACGTATTATTAGAAGCTGGAGTTCATTTTGGGCATCAAACAAAAAGATGGAATCCTAAGATGAAACCTTATATTTTTGGATCAAGAGATGATATCTATATCATTGACCTTGATAAAACTGTTGAATGTATGGAACGTGCATACGAAGAAATTAAATCTATCGCACAAAATGGAGGAACATTTCTTTATGTAGGTACTAAAAAACAAGCTGGAGAAGTTGTAAAAGAAGAAGCTTTAAGAAGCAATTCTTATTATGTTAATGAACGTTGGCTTGGTGGTACTTTAACAAACTTCAGAACAATTCGTAAGAGAGTAAATCGTCTTGAAGAAATTGAAAAAATGGAAAAAGATGGTATTTTTGAAGTATTACCTAAAAAAGAAGTAATCAAATTAAAGAAAGAATACGAAAAATTAAATCGTTTACTTGCTGGTATTCGCGGAATGGTAAAATTACCTCAAGCTTTATTTATTGTAGATTCTAAAAAAGAAGAAAATGCGATTCGTGAAGCTCGTAAATTAAATATTCCAGTATTTGGACTTATCGATACAAACTGTGATCCAGATACAGTAGATTATGTATTGCCAGGTAACGATGATGCAGTTCGCTCTATTAAAGTGGTCTTAGGAGCATTAACAAACGCAATTTGTGAAGTAAATCATTTAGAATTAGTAGATTATACAATAGAAGAAGAAAAAGATGCTTCAAAAAATGCAAAAAAAGAAAAAGTTGAAAAACAACCAAAAGTTGAAGCACCTAAAGAAGAGAAAAAAGTAGAAGAAGTTCCTGTAGAAGAAGCAAAAAAAGAAGCTGAAGATTATAGCACAAAAACTTTAACAGAATTAAAATCTTTAGCAAAAGAACAAGGAATCAAAGGCTATTCTACAATGAAAAAAGATGAGCTATTAGAAGCATTATCTAAATAATAAAGAAAGGGTGAGTTTAATGATCACGGCCCAAATGGTCAAAGAATTAAGAGAAAAAACTGGAGCCGGAATGCTTGATTGCAAAAAAGCTTTAGTTGAAACAAATGGAGATATGGCTGCTGCTGAAGATTTTTTAAGAGAAAAAGGTATCTTAAAAGCATCAAAAAAAGAAAGTCGTATTGCTGCAGAAGGTTTAGCTGGAATTTATGCGAATGATAAAAAAGCTGTTATTCTAGAAGTGAATTCTGAAACAGACTTTGTTAGTAAAAATGAAGAATTCCAAAATTTAGTAAAAGAAATCGGTACAACAATTTTAAGCAGTGATGCCAAAACTATGGAAGAAGCTTTAGCTTTACCTTACAATGGAGAAACTTTAAAAGATTTAATTGTTGCTAAAATTGCTAAAATTGGTGAAAAGCTAGATTTCAGACGTTTTGAAAGTGTTTCTTTAAACGAAGGAGAACATTTTGGTATCTATATTCATATGGGTGGCAAAATTGCAAGCCTTGTTGTAATTAAAGGAGCAAACGAAGAAGTAGCTAAAGATGTTGCAATGCAACAAGCTGCAATGAAACCAGAATATACCTTTGTGAAAGATGTACCAGAAAGTGTTGTTGCTCGCGAAAGAGAAATTCAAAAAGAAGCAGCAATGAATGAAGGAAAACCTGCTGAAATCGCCGAAAAAATGGTTGAAGGAAGAATTCAAAAATTCTTTAAAGAAATTTGTCTTACGGAACAAGCTTTCATTAAAGACAATGGTATTTCTGTAGCAACTTACGTAAAAAATAATGGTGGCGAAATTGTAAAAGCAATTCGTTATGAAGTTGGAGAAGGAATCGAAAAGAAAAACGATGACTTTGCAGCTGAAGTAATGAGTCAAATAAAAGGAAATTAATTTTTCTCATAAGCCCGACAAAAGCTCGGGCTTTTTGTTTGAACCAAAAACTTTCTAAAGAATCGTAAATCTTTAAAAAAAATTAGCAAATAGTATTGACAAGTGCTAAAATGCATAATATAATACTGGTAGCATTTGAATGATGAGAGTGCTAAAAGAGGTGAGGATGTGAATAATAGACAAGAACGATTATTAAAAGAGATTGTCGAGTCCTACATTGCAACAGCTAAACCTGTCGGCAGTAAGTCTCTTTGTCAGAAATTAAAATGCTCGTCAGCAACAATCCGCAACGAAATGGCTCACTTAGAAGAAATGGGATACTTAGAAAAAAATCATATTTCTTCAGGTCGAATTCCTTCAGAAAACGGATATAAATATTATGTTGCCAATTTAATGAAGCCAAAAGAATTATCTGATAAAGATGCACGTAAATTGCAAACAATTTTTCGGAATCATGAACTGGCTTTATCCGATGCCATTGAAGCCTGTGTTGAGATTATTAGTGAAATGACAAATTATACAAGCATTATGTTAGGAAAAAATAGTAACGAAAATACTTTGCAACAAGTAAATGTTATTCCCCTAAAAGAAGGACACTTGGTCGCGATTGTTTGTACGGATAAAGGAATTGTTCAAAATAAGCAATTCACATTGCCGAGAACCATTCATATGCAAGAAGTAGTAAAGACTTGTGAAATCATTAATAAAATGCTGATCGGTACACCTATCAACGAGGTTTCAGAAAGATTAGAATATGATATAAAACCAATTATTGCAAATAAAATTGAACAATATGAAACGATATATTCTATTTTCTCAAAAACGTTCAGTGATTTTGCGACCAAAGCAAATGAAACAGTTCATGTAAGTGGTAAAAATCTACTATTACAAGAACCAGAATATAATGATGTCGAAGAAATTCGTAAGATTATGACAAAATTTGAAGACCCAAGTTTGATTGAAAAGATTGATCAAAACGATGGCAAAGACGGAGTCAATATCTATATTGGAAAAGAAAGTGAATTCGATCCAAATGTAACCGTGATTAAAACGACGTATCACAAAAACGGATCGGAAGGAACCATTGCTATTATTGGCCCAAAGAGAATGGAATATGATCGAGTAGTAGGACTTTTATCCTTTATTAATAAAGAATTAAATAAGGAGGAAAAAAATGGATAAAGAAGAAAAAAACAGCGAAACTTTAAAAGAAGAAAAACAAGTTACTCCTGTGGATAAGAAAAAGAAAAAAGAACATCATAAAAACAACGAAGAAATAAAACGCTTGGAAGAAGAACTCGCAAAGCAAAACGAAAAAATCTTAAGATTATCTGCTGAGATGCAAAATATGCGGCGTAGAGCAGAAGAAGAACGTACAAAATTATTAAAATACGATGGTGAAGCAGTAATTGTTTCAATGTTAACGATTTTAGATAATTTTGAACACGCAATTAACATGGATGATACAAATCTTACAGATGAAGTAAGTAAATTCCTAAGTGGATTTAAAATGATTTATGCAAATATGAGCGAAGCATTAAAAAGCATTGGCGTTTCAGAAATCGAATGTTTACATGAACCTTTTGATGAGACAAAGATGAATGCGGTTTTGGTAGAGCATTCTAAAGATTTTGACAATAACATTGTCATAGATGTCTTACAAAAAGGATATATGTATAAAGATAAAGTATTAAGACCTGCAATGGTTAAAGTAAATCAAATTGTAGAAGGAGAGTCAAATGAATAACGAAGACTTTTTAGTAAAACAATATCTCCTCGCCCAGAAAATCATGCGAGTGGAGTCAGAAAGAAGTCTAGCAAGTGTTTATCAAATGCTTGTTAGTACAAATGGAAATTATAAAAATCTAGCTAAGCAGAGTATAGAAACAATTAAAATGCTTGAAGAAGGCGTTGAAATGTCTTATGAAATGCTTCACTCAAAGCATTTAAGCTATAAAGACATTCGAGCAGAATATTTTCAAATTATTCAAAATATTCAAGAAAATACTGCTCAAATAGAATATCCTAATAATGGGGTATCAAGATAATAAAGAAAGGAAAGATGAATTATGAGTAAAATTATAGGTATAGATTTAGGTACAACTAATAGTTGTGTATCTGTTTTAGAAGGTGGAACTCCTCAAGTTATTCCAAACGATGAAGGAGGAAGAACAACACCTAGTGTAGTTGCCTTTAAAGGCGATGAAGTATTAGTAGGAGATCGTGCAAAACGTCAAGCAGTTACCAATCCTAAAAACACAATTTCTTCAATTAAACGTTTAATGGGTTCTGGAAAAAAAGTTGAAGCAAACGGTAAAGAATGGACCCCAGAAGAAATTTCTGCTAAAATTTTAGGAAAATTAAAAGCTGATGCAGAAAGTTATTTGGGGGATAAAGTAACAGAAGCTGTTATTACTGTTCCAGCATATTTTAACGATGCTCAAAGACAAGCTACTAAAAATGCTGGTAAAATTGCTGGTTTAGATGTTAAACGTATTATTAATGAACCAACTGCAGCAGCTTTAGCTTATGGTCTAGATAAACAAGATAAAAATCAAACTGTATTAGTATATGACCTTGGTGGTGGTACATTCGATGTTTCTATCCTAGAACTTGGTGATGGGGTTTTCGAAGTCAAATCAACTGCTGGTAACAACCGTTTAGGTGGCGATGATTTCGATCAAAGAATTATTGACTACTTAGTAAGTGAATTCAAAAAAGAAAATGGCATCGATCTATCAAAGGATGCTATGGCAATGCAACGTCTTAAAGATGCCGCAGAGAAAGCCAAAAAAGATTTATCTGGTATGTCAAGTACACAAATCAACTTACCATTTATTTCTCAAAACAGCGATGGTCCAGTTCACTTAGATGTAACTTTATCTAAAGCAAAATTTGAAGATTTATGTCGTGATTTATTTGATTCTACATTGGAACCTGTTCACAAAGCTTTAAAGGATGCAAAACTTTCTAGTAGCGACATTGATGAAGTTATTTTAGTTGGTGGATCAACTCGTATTCCATATATTCAAGAATTAGTTAAAAAAGAATTGGGTAAAGAGCCTCATAAAGGTGTAAACCCAGATGAAGTAGTAGCTATGGGTGCTGCAATTCAAGGTGGTGTTTTAACTGGTGAAATGGATGATTTAGTATTACTAGATGTAACTCCATTATCACTTGGACTTGAAACTTTAGGCGGAGTTATGACCGTATTAATCCCAAGAAATACAACAATTCCAACAAGCAAGAGTCAAGTATTTAGTACAGCTGCTGATAATCAACCTGCTGTAGATATTCATGTTCTACAAGGTGAAAGACCAATGGCTGCTGATAACAAAACTTTAGGAAACTTCCAATTAACAAATATTCCACCAGCACCAAGAGGAGTTCCTCAAATCGAAGTAAAATTTGATATTGATGCAAATGGTATTGTTCATGTTACAGCAAAAGACCTAGGAACAAATAAAGAACAATCTATCACAATTTCATCTAGCACAAACTTAAGTGATGAAGAAATTGATAAAATGATGAAAGAGGCTGAAGCAAATAAAGAAGCTGATGAAAAACGTAAAGAAGAAGTAAATGTTAAAAACGATGCCGACGCAATGATCTTCTCTACTGAAAAAGCAATTAAAGATTTAGGCGACAAAGTAGATAGTAAAGATAAGAGCGAAGCAGAAGAAAAAATTAAAGAATTAAAAGACGCTATGGAGAAAAATGACGTGGATGACATCAAAAAGAAAACAGAAAGTTTAAATGAAGTAGCTATGCGTCTTGCAACAAAAGTTTATGAAGAAGCAGCAAAAAACAATCAAACAACAAATAACGAAAGTACAACTACTGAAAACAAAGAAGAAAAGAAAAGCGACGACGGTGTAGAAGAAGCTTCTTACGAAGAAAAATAAAAGAAAAGTTCTAGATCCCTAGAGCTTTTCTCTAAGTTTAGCTAGAAAGAGGAATGTATGGAAAAACTTAAAAAAAGAAGTGAGCAAAATAAAAGTGATTGCTGGGATTTAACGGCTATGATAAAAAGCCAAGACGATTATGAAAAACAAATAAATAAAGTCAAAAAATTAAACCAGGAAATCGTCAATATGAAAGGGCATATTTTAGATAATAAAGAATCATTAAAAAAGTTTTTAGAAATCTCTGAAAAAGAAAGTAGAATTGCTGATCTTTTATACATTTTTGCAAGACTAGCTTATGATGAAGATACATCAAATTCTACTTCAATCGCTCGTAAGTTAGAAATAGAGCAACTATTAAACGGATTTTCAGACAATGAATCTTTTATCATGAGTGAATTTATGCAAAAAGACTTAAAAGATATTTTACCATGGATTGAAGAAGATGATTTTTTAAAGCCTTATAAGCTGTCTTTTGAAAGGTTATATCGCAAAAAAATACATACTTTATCTGAAAAAGAAGAAAAAATTGTTGCCAAAGCTTTAAATGCGTTTGGCACACCTGATGATGCTTTTACTGCTTTAGATACAACCGACGCAAAATTTGGGAGTGTGCTACTAGATGATGGAACAAAAGAAGTCTTGACTCAATATAATTGGCAAATGTTCTTAGAAAATCCAAGCCAAAATAATCGCAGAAGAGCATTCCGCACGTTTTATAAATTTTATGAACAGCATAAAAATACGTTTGCAGCTTTCTTAAAAGGAAATTATCAAGAACTAGAATTTTTAAGAGATATTCGTGGATATGAAAGTGCACTTTCTATGGCTTTAGATAGAATTTGTATCTCACCCAAAGTGTACGACAACTTAATTGAAAATGTGCATAAATATATGGATATAAATATTGAGTATCAAAAAGTAAAAGCAAAAGTTTTAAATAATAAAGAATATCATCTATATGATACATATGTTCCTATTATTGAATTAGAGCAAAAGAAATTTACAAAAGATGAAGCCATAAAAATAGTAAAAGAAGCTTTAAAGCCATTAAAAGATGAGTATTTAAAAAAATTTCAAGGTGTTTTTGATAGTCATGCAGTAGATTTTTATCCGAATGAATACAAACATAATGGAGCATATCACTGGGGATGCTACGATTCACCAAGCTATGTTTTACTAAACTTTAATGGAACGTATGATGCAGTAAGTACATTAGCTCACGAATTAGGCCATGCAGTTCATTCTGCATATTCTAAAGAAAATAATTCTTTTGAATATTATAGTTATGATATTTTTGTGGCTGAAATTGCTTCAACAGTAAATGAAACATTACTCTCTTTCTATTTTTTTAAAAATGCTAAAACCAAAAAAGAAAAAATGTATTTTTTATGCGAATTTCTAGATAAGGTAAAAGCAACGATCTATCGTCAAACAATGTTTGCAGAGTTTGAACAAATCATGAGTAAAAAATGTCAAGATAAAGTTTCTTTAACCGAAGAAGAATTTAGTAATACATATTACAAATTAAATCAAGAATATTTCAAAGATTCAGTAATTATTGATCCTGAAATTCGATATGAATGGATGCGCATATCTCATTTTTACAGTCCATTTTATGTATACAAATATGCAACCGGATTAATCACAGCAATTTGTATAGTAAAAGATATTATGGAAGAAAAAGTAGGGTTTATTGAAAAATACATTGAATTTTTAAAAAGTGGGTGTAATCAAGAAGTTTTAGATATCTTAAAACTTGTAGATGTAGATTTAACAACCGATGCACCGTTTGAAAAAGCTTTTGGCTTTATTAAAGAATGTTTAGAAAAATTAAAGAAAATTGTTAGCGAAGAAGGTGAGTCAAATGAATAAAAAAGATTATTATGAAGTATTAGGTGTGGATAAAAATGCATCACAAGCCGATATAAAATCTGCTTTTAGAAAACTTGCAAAAAAATATCACCCAGATAATAAAGAAACGGGAGATGAAGCAAAGTTTAAAGAAATTGGTGAAGCTTATGCCGTTTTATCCGATGAAAATAAAAGAAAACAATACGATCAATTTGGATCTGCTGCATTTGACGGCAGTGGTGCATCTGGTTTTGGTGGCTTTGATCCAGGCGATATTGATTTAAACGATATTTTAAGAAGTGTCTTTGGAGATGTTGGAGGATTCGGCGGCTTTGGAGATTTCTTTGGAGGAGGATCTAGAACAACAAGTTCCAGCCGAGCTCGTAAAGGAAGAGATACTCTAGTACGACTAGATTTAACCTTTGAAGAAGCAGCATTTGGTGTAGATAAAGACATCGATCTTACTTTAAATGACGTCTGTGAAAACTGTGGCGGAAAGGGTGGCTTTGATGAAACAACTTGTAGCTATTGCCATGGTTCAGGTTACGTTGTAACAGAGCAAAGAAGCTTATTTGGAGTAATTCAAAGTCGTAGCTCTTGTCCTAAATGTCATGGAAAAGGAAAAAGCTTTAAAACAATTTGTAAAAATTGCAACGGAACTGGTCAAGAAAGAAAGAAAAAGACCATTTCAATTCATATTCCAGAGGGAGTAAATACAGGTCATCAACTTCGTATAAGTGGTAAAGGAGAAGCTGGAGTAAATGGTGGACCTAACGGCGACATCTACTTTGAAATTCATGTAGAAGAAAGCAATTTCTACAAAAGAGACAATGAAGATTTAACTATCGAATTACCAATAACGATTACAGATGCCATCTTAGGAGCAAAAAAAGAAGTTCCAACCCTTTATGGAAATGTAGTAATGGAAATTAAAGCTGGAACTCAAAATGGTACTAAATATAAATTAAAAGGAAAAGGCTTAAAAATACCAAATTCTTCTCGTAAAGGAGATATGTACGTAGTAATTAAAGTAATGATTCCAAATAAAATCACAAGAGAACAAAAGAAATTATTAGAAGCTTTAAAGGAAACAAATTTAGAGACAAATTCAGAATTTAAAGATTTTGAAAGACATTTATAAAACAGCTATAAGAAAAGCTGTTTTTTGTTATAATAAAAAGTAAAAAAGATAAAAGAAAAATTACTGGTACTTAAATTAAAAAATTAATATTTAAGACATTATCATATGCCAGTCAAATGATTGCCACAATCAAAACTAAAAAACATGTTAAACATTAGTTAAAATGATACCGATTTATACTATTGATAACAAACAAAGATGAACTTTGTTTGTAGCAGTAG
>CALVOC010000052.1 GCA_944350145.1 uncultured Bacilli bacterium | reverse complement strand
TACATTAATATTTTTGTAAAGCAATTTTTTTGAAAATTACAATAAAAAAATTAAAAATACGAAAACTCAAAAAATGATGGTATTGCTTTTTATCATCTTTTTCTTTATAATTTTCTTTAGACATATATGTATTACACCTTTCTTTTTTTGGTATAATAAGTGTAATATTTTTATATGTCTTTTTCAATGTCATCTTGTTGCACTTCAGAAAAAAATTTTCCTAATCCTCAAAAGTTGCATTTTTAAGGCATTAATGATAAAATTTTTTTAGGAGTGATTCTTATGTTATTAGAAGATAAAAGTGTTTTAGAAAGTATAAAAAAAAGAATTTGGTTTTCTTTTGTTGCTTCAATATTATTAATTATTTTCGCAGTGGTTTTACTCATTAATCCAGACAATTTTATTCCGACAGCCATAAATGTTTTTGGATATGTAGCAATTTTTCTAGGAATTCTTAATGCAGTTTTTTATTTTCGTCTTCCTAAAGAAAATAGGATTTATAGTAAAAATCTATCAACAAGTATTTTGCTAATTCTTTTTGGAATCATTGCATTTATTGAAACTTCTATTTTACAAGAAATGATTACAATTATTTTAGGCGGCTATTTGATTTTTAGAAATGCTTTTCGAATTGAAATGGCTTTTAATCTTCAAGATAAAGCTAAAAGTATTTGGATTTCAAGTTTAGTCATTTCAACAATGAATTTAATTTTGGGGTTCCTAATTATCGTAAATCCATTTACCAATATTTCTATTAACTTGTATTTAGGAATAATGGTGATTGTTTCAGAAGCTCTAATAATTTTAGAAAACATTCTATTATTAATTGGTTTTAGGAAGTATAAAAATCATGAAGAAGTCGTTGCGTGATTTTTTTACTTTCCCATTTCGGCTTTTATTTAGCCGCTTTACCTTCGCTATAATAGCTCTATTTGTTCAAATATGTTGTCTTGCTCTAATTGTTTTTTTATTTCAAAAATATATTATATATTTTATTGGAGGAATTGGAGTTCTAAATATTTTATTAGTAATATCAATTATTAATCGGAACTTAAACGTGGATTTTAAAACTTCGTGGATAATATTAATTTTATTATTGCCACCATTTGGGGCAATGTTTTATTTATTTTGCCAAAATGATCTGGGATCTTTAATTATCAAAAAAAGACTTAAAATCCGTAAAGAAAAGAATAAAGAATTTTTACCTCAAGATAAAGATGTGTTAAATAAATTAAAAAAAGAAAATATTCGAGAATATGCTCATGCCACTTATTTAAATCAAGTCGGACACTTTCCAGTTTATAGAAGTGAAAACGTAAAATATTTTTCACTTGCAGACAATTGGTATCCTGATTTATTAGAAAAATTAGAACGGGCTGAAGATTATATTTTCATAGAAATTTTTATTTTAGCTCCGGGAAAAATGTGGGAAAATATTTTAAATATATTAAAGAAAAAAGTACAACAAGGTGTAGAGGTGCGTGTTCTATATGACGGGACTTGTTCTTTAGCTCTTTTGCCAAGAAATTATCCTGAAAAATTAAAAGAATTAGGAATTAAATGCAAAATCTTTAATCCAATTGTTCCAGTGATTAAGACTTCCTATAATAACCGAGATCATCGAAAAATCATTGTAATAGATGGGCAGATAGCTTATACAGGTGGATCCAATATTGCCGATGAATATATTAATCAAAAAGAAAGATTCGGACATTGGAAAGATACGATGATTTCCATTACAGGATCTTCTGTAAATAGCTTAGTTGTTTCGTTTTTAGAAATGTGGAACTTATCTGAAACAAAAGATATCGAAAACTATGAACTTTATAAGCGAAAACACGAAGACCCAGGAGAATGTTTCATCATACCATTTGGAGATGATCCTTTTGATAACGAACCGATAGGAAAACAAACATACTTACACATTTTAGAAACAGCCAAAGAAAAAGTAGATATTATCATGCCTTATTTTGTTGTAGATGGCGATTTTTTAGGAACGTTTCTTCATACAGCCAAAAAGGGTGTAAAAATTCGCTTGATTTTACCAGGAATTCCTGATAAAAAATTCGTGAATTATGTAGCTAAGACATACTATAAAGATATGTTAGAAACAGGAATTGAAATCTATGAATACAAAAACGGATTTACTCATGCTAAAATGATGCTCGCGGACAACGAAAAAGCACTTATTGGAACAATTAATTTAGATTACCGAAGTTTCTTTTTACATTTTGAAGATGGAGTATACTTATATAAAGTAAAAGAAATAGAAAAAATGAATGAGGATTTTGAACAAACTTTATTAAAATGTCAAAGAATAACTTTCAAAGAATTTGCCAAATATTCTAAACTTAAATTGTTAATTGGTAAAGTGCTCAGATTATTTGGACCATTACTATAATTTTTGATATAATATCATAGGAGATCAATATGAAAAATAAAAAGGGATTTATAGCTACTTCATTAATTTATTCTTTTTTCTTAGTGTTTTTAATGCTCATGATGACAATTTTAGTTGCAAGTGTCAACAATCGAATTTTTGTAGACCGAATTAATGAAGACATCAAGTCTGAATTAGAAAATCAAGGAAGTTTTATTGTCGATACCTTGCCTGCTAAAAACTATAACATTGGAGAAAGTGTAACTTTAGCAAACGAATCATGGCAAGTAATAGAAGATAAAGGATCACAAGTAGTACTAGTATTAGCAAGAGCTTTAACGAAAGAAGAAATTATAGCCGCAATAGGAGAAGACGGGAATACCCAAATTTATGGAACTTGTAATGACTCAAGTTGTCAAGTTCGAGCTTGTTTCAATGCTTCAACTTCAGTAACCGGTGGACAGCTTTACTGCTGGCTTTATGGAGGAAATACCAATTTGTACCGAATTCCAAGTTGGAATCCAACGACATCGCAAATTCAAAGTCAAAATTATGGCCAAACTATAGTCAGTGCTGTGGTTCGCTCTTGGTTTAATACTCATCGTGGAGTACAGAGATTATTGAGTAAAAAGAAATTAGTTGAAATGAATATTAATGATGGAGCTTTAACCACGAAAGGTTATGTTCGTATTCCAATGACAAGTGAAGTGTCAAATACGACGAACGCAAATAAATGGGCAAATGTTCAACCGTTTCATTTATTAGAAAAAAACAGCAATATCCAGACGAGAATTTATAATACGTCTATGCAAAACGTAAACTCAAATACAGCCGCATATATAAGACCTGTAATCGAAGTATATGAAGGGTAATTGCAACTAGAAAAAAAATATGATAATATAATAGTATAAAGGAGGAAAGAATATGCCTATTTGGTTGATTGTTGTTATTGTTATTATTGTTTTACTTATTCTTTATGTAGCAATGACTTACAATAAGTTAGTAGACTTAAGAAACCGTGTACGTGATCAATGGAGTCAAATAGATGTTCAATTAAAAAGAAGATTTGATTTAATTCCAAACTTGGTTAGTACAGTAAAAGGATATGCTAAACATGAAAGTGAAACATTAGAAAAAGTAATCGAAGCTCGTAATAGTTATACGACAGCTACAAGTCCTCATGAAAAAATGGAAGCCAATAATATGTTAACAGATACTTTAACAAAATTATTTGCAGTAGCTGAAAGTTATCCAGACTTAAAAGCAAATACAAACTTTCTAGACTTACAGCAAGAATTACAAGATACAGAAAATAAAATTGCCATGGCTCGTCAATTTTATAACGATACCGTTTTAACATACAACAACAAAATTGAAATGTTTCCATCAAATCTAATTGCTTCTATGTTTAAATTTAAAATGGAAGAATTCTTTAAAGCAGAAGAAGCAGCTAAAGAAAATGTTAAAGTGGAATTTTAAGCTTACAAAAGTAAGCTTCTTTTTATAGGGAGAGATTATGAAAAAGTTATTTATGTTATTTTTGTTTTGTTGCTTCCCACTTTTCGTGGAAGCACGAGTAGATTATGATATTACGAACTATTTTATCGATGCAACCATTTTAGAAGATGGAGATGTTTCTGTAAAAGAGTTAATTGTATTAGACGGCACCTTTAATGGATATATTAGAGATATTGTTTACAAAAATGATAAATTAAAATATCAAGAATCCCAAGATTTTTCTCAAAGTGCCATTTACAATGCTTCAGGATTTAAAAATATTTCTATCTATGCCAAAAAATTTTCTAAAGAAGAACTAAGTTTTGATACGTTTAATGAATCTTTTACAAAATTAACAAAAGCTTATTATGAAGAAGATGCAATGAATGGTGAATTTATCGAATCGGCCATTCAAAATGGAAGAGCTTATAAGATGTTTTATAAAGCCGATAATGGAGTCGTTGGATTTTTAATTGAATACACTTTAGAAGATGTTGTAGTTCTTCATGAAGATGTAGCTGAGCTTTATTGGACTTTTTTAGGAAGTGATTTTGATGATCCTATTTACGATCTCCAAATAAAAGTTCATTTGCCCAAAGAAGATTCATCAGATCTTTTTAGAGCGTGGGCTCATGGTGATTTAACTGGAAACATAGAATTCTTAGACAAGCAAACTTTGTTAGCTACAGTGAATAAAGTCGCGGCGAATACGGCGATTGATATTCGAACAACTTTTGATGCTTCATTGATGAATGAAAGTCTCGTTTCAAAAAAAACAAATGAAGTCGCGTTGAATAAGATTATTGAAGTTGAAGAAGAAAGAGCCAAAGATGCCAACCTGTTACGTGAAAAAAATGCTCGTAATCTTCTTATTGCTAACACCTTATGCATTATATATATTGTGGTCATTTTAATATGGTGGATCTATGTATACATAAAATATGATCGTGAATATAAAAGCACTTTTAACGTGAAATATAATCGGGAATTTATTGAAGATTACAACGTCGAAGTTGTCGATTATTTAATGAATCAAACAATTACTCCAAATGCAATGTCTGCTTCTATTTTGAATCTTATTTACAAAAAAAATATTGAAGTTCATGAAATACCTTCAAAAAAGAAAAAAGAAAAAAATTATGAATTTGTATTAAAAAATCGTGATAAAACAACCGATACAGAAGATGTTTTATTAGATTTCCTATTTGAAACTGTAGGGAAAGAAAACAAATTTACAACAGAAGAATTAAAAAACTATGCTGCAGGAACAAAAACATATTCAAATTTTCAAAAATCCTATACAAATTGGCAAAATTGTGTTCGCAAAGAAGGAGAAAAGCAAAACTTCTTTGAAAAAAACGGTCTGCCAATAGTAAGTAGCATTTTCCTTTTACTCGCGGCAATTTTCATTGTTTTCTATATTAGTTATTTAAAAATTGATACATTTTTAGTTTTGATTACCATGGCTTTAAGTATCGTCTTCTTAATATATTCTTTAATGATTCGCAAAAGAACTAAAAAAGGAAATGAAGACTATGTAAGATGGAAAGCCTTTAAAAACTTTCTAGAAGATTTTGGCCGTTTTGATATTAAAGAATTACCTGAAATAGCCTTATGGGAAAAATATTTAGTTTATGCAACCGTTTTTGGATTAGCCGATAAAGTAGAAAAAGCCATGAATGTAAAAATTCAAGAATATCCACAAGGAACTGTTGGAGTCTATTATCCTACTTGGGTAGATTTTCACATTGCTCATATGGTAAGTCATAGCATTAATAATTCCTTTACTTCCAACCAAACAGCCATCACCAATTCAAGAATTGCTTCAAGTAACCGTAGTAGTGGTGGAGGTTTTGGCGGTGGATTTTCTTCCGGAGGCGGCTTCGGTGGAGGCGGCGGAGGCGGACGAGGTTTCTAAATCTTGTCTTGCTTTTTTTTGCTTTTTTTTATAAAATGATACTAGAAAGAGGATCAAGAATATGGACGCGAAACATTGGGTTAGTATAGGTATTACTTTGAGCTGTTTAGTAGTTATTTGTATCACGACATCTTTTGCTTATTTTGTCGCTTCAATAGAAGCAAATAATATTAATGAAACAAATTTTGAATCGGCAACCTTAGGAAGCATTAAATATGATGGGCAAACAACTTTTAATGAAACAGAAATTTATCCAGGAATGAAATATGTTCAAACTTTTACAATTGAAAAAGGTTCACAAGAAGGACAAGGAGTTTATGAAATTGATTTAGAAGGAGTTATACCAGAAGAGTTTAAAAATGATGTAACGATAACCTTATATAAAACAACGAATCCAACCACCAATAATGTTACAAGAGTAGAGGGAAGTCTTACTCAAACTACAGAAGGGTTTATTAAAGAAGATACGATAACGATAAATGGATCTTTAGAAAAAGTATATGGTCCAAATCCTTTAACAAACAGTAGTGAAATCATTTTAGAACAAGCAGAATTTGATACAAAAACATTAGAAAAAACAACATATTATTTAGTATATGAATATAAAGATAATGGTAATCAAAACACCCAACAAGGAAAAACATTCAGCGGGAAAGTAACTGTAAAATTAATTGCTGAGAAAGCTCCGACCATTGAAGATCAAATCATATCTCAATTAGATACAACCGGAAAATGTCCAGAAGTAAATAAAGATGGGACAGTAAACGTAACAGACATGGAAGATACAGAAAGCCTCGTTTGTAGTGCTCCAGATGATTATGGAACTAGCTACTATTTTAGAGGCAATGTAGAAAACAACTGGGTAAAGTTCGCAGGATACTACTGGCGAATCCTAAGAATCAATGGTGATGGATCAATAAGAATGATCTATGCCGGAGATGCAAGTGTCATCGATGCTTTAGATAATAAAGAAGAAGTTTTAAAAAATGGCTATGATGATGGTAGTACAGATTATACCCAAATAGGCACAAGTACTTTTAATGTATCTAAAGGAGATAATGCCTATGTCGGATATATGTATGGAACACCAGGATCAAGTACGTATGAAGAAACACATGCAAACACCAATGATATTACTATTAAAGAAGCAGTAGATGAATGGTATGAAAGTCATATAAAAGGTACAGAATACAAAAGCTATATAAGTGATACCTTATTTTGTAATGATAGGTCTTTTGCTTCTGACAATACCGGAACAGGTGTTGGAACAAGTACGACTTACTATCGAACATATGATACAGACAATCATACTCTATATTGTAAGAATCAAAATGATCGATTCACAGCAAATGACGAATCTATAGGAAATGGAGATCTTACTTATCCAATAGGCTTACTTACAACAGATGAAGCTTTTTTAGCAGGAGGGTATGATAGTTCAAATGCAACATATTATTTATATACAGGAAATTATTATTGGACTATGTCGCCGTTCTATTTCAACTCAAGCGAATCTGCAGCTCGAGTTTGGTATGTGCGCAGTGCCGGCAGTCTCAGCACTTACTATGTGACGGACAGCTATGGTGTGCGCCCAGTTATTAATCTGAAATCTGGTAGTCTTTCTAAAGGCTCAGGAACAGCTGATGATCCATATATGATCTAAACAAAAATGATTGAAAAATAAGATAGGAAAGGTGGTGTTTTACTAAATGGAACTAAATAAAATGTGTTTCATTGACCAATTCGCAGGAATTGGGGGATTTCGGTATGCTCTTGAATCTTTCGGATGCAAATGTGTTTTTTCTTCTGAATGGGATAAATATTGCCAAGAAAGCTACGAATTAAATTTTCACGAAACACCTTATGGAGACATCACCAAAATAGACGAAAAAGACATCCCACCATTTGATATTTTATGTGCGGGATTTCCTTGCCAACCGTTTAGTATTTCTGGGAATCAAAAAGGATTTTTAGATACACGGGGGACACTTTTTTTTTGACATCGTTCGCATTGTGAAATATCATAAACCTAAAGTGATTTTTTTAGAAAATGTAAAAAATTTAAAAGCTCACAATGGAGGAGCTACTTTTCAAATTATTGAAAAAACATTAACAGATTTAAATTACACTCTTTACTATAAAGTTTTAAATGCTAAAAATTTTGGCTTGCCTCAAAATAGAGAAAGAATCGCCATTGTATGTATAAGAAAAGATATTGATAATAAAAAATTTGCATTTCCAAATTCTTATTCTAATTTCGTTACAATAAAAGATATTAAAGAGACAGATGATAAAACAGAAAAATATGTTATCCAAAGAGAAGATATTTTTATCGATGAAAAAAAATTACAAAAAGCAATTTTAGAAGGGAAAGTAAATAGACCAGTTCAAATTGGAACGATTGGTAAAGGTGGCCAAGGAAATAGAATCTATCATGAAAATGGCATCGGTATTACCTTAGCTGCATCAGGTGGAGGAGCAGCAAGTAAAACAGGTGCTTATTATATTAATGGAAGAGTTCGAAAATTAAGTCCCCGTGAAGCAGCAAGATTGCAAGGATTCCCTGAAGAATTTAAAATTATTTCAAATGAGAATCAAGCTTTAAAACAGTTTGGCAACAGTGTGCCTATTAATTTACTAAAAGAAGTTGTTCGTGGATTAGAAAGAATTTAAGTTTATGAGAAAGTGGAAAAAATTTGAAAATGAATGTTTCTCAAACTTCTCAGTTCGTTGTTGAAATAAAAGAAGATCAATTTGTATATGGAAGTCATAATAGGTATTCTTCGAACTCTTACGGAGAAAAAATCATAAAGTTTTTAAATGAAAATTTTGAAACTTATAAAAAAGTAAATCAAAATGAAATGGTAATACCTATAGGCGAAACCATAGCTTTTAATTGGATTATCTCAAACTTAAAAAACAAAAATGTAAAATTTATTCTTTCAGAAGATTTAGGAAAAATAAGCTATTGATTCCATTACAAAATATCCCTAACTGCTTTTCAGTGAAAACAATTTTTCGAAGAAAGAAAAGTGGTAGTCAAAATTTGCCTAAAAAATATTATGAAGATGTAAAAAAGCAATTTGCATTGCTTTATCCTAATGAAAAGTATACATTTAAAAAAATAGAGGATAAATTATTTTTAAAATTTTCAAAACCGTTAAAATTATCTAATCGATATTTTAAAAGTGAAAAAATATCATTTGAAAAAAGTTATTTTTTATCTTTAAAAGAAAATGGAGTTTATGAAGTAAAATTAACTTCTAAAACCAATCATCCAAATGTAATTTTTCTTTTATCCTTAAAAGAGGGAATAGATCCTGAGAACTTTTCTTTAAAAGAGTTCATTGAGTGTTATTATTTACAGCCATGCAAAGAAATAAGTGATTTTTTTCACTTATTTTTTCATGGCGATAAGCTCAGCAAATG
>CALVOC010000051.1 GCA_944350145.1 uncultured Bacilli bacterium | reverse complement strand
TTTTTCTATTTTTTCTTGATATATTTCCTTTAAATACGATTCTATATAAGTTTTCTGCATTAGTGGAGAAAGTTCCAAAAATTTTGAAATATCAATCTTTTTTTCTTTTTCTATTCTCGTTCTTATTTTGATAATTTCTTCAGAAATTATTGTATTTTTTTCAATTAAAGTTTCGCTAAACTTGAGAAATTTTTCTACATATTTTGGATTTTCTTGTTCTAATAAAGGAATTATGTGATGTCTAATACGGTTTCTTATATATTCATCACTTGCATTACTTTCATCCTCTACATAGGGTATTTGATTTTCTTTTAAATATGCATAAATTTCTTTCTTTTTTTTGTGAATTAATGGTCTTAAGAGAATATGATTTTTAAAAGTTGTCTCTTTTTTAAAACCGGCATATCCTTCTAATGTACTTCCTCTTAAGATACGCATGAGAATAGTTTCTGTTAAATCATCCCCATGATGAGCTGTTAAAATGTATTTTGCTTGGTACTTATCGGCAATTTCTTTTAACTTTTCATAACGAATATTTCTTGCTTCTGCTTCAGAAAACTTTCCCTTTCGATATTTTTCGATTTTGTAATATTCTAAAGGAATATTTTTAGTTTGGAGATATTTTTTTACAAATTGATACTCTTGTTCACATTTTTTTCTTGTATTATGGTTTATATGGACACAGATCACATTTGCATTTATTTTCACAAGCAAGTTGAGCAAACACATGGAATCTGGTCCACCCGATAATGCCAAAATACATTTTTCATTTTTTTTGATTTTTTGTTTTAAATATTTTTCTATTTCTTTCATAATCGCTCCTAAAGAAATCAATGATATTTTACTAAATCTTCTAAAATTTTTCAACTGTTTTTTAGCACTTAACGATTACGAGTGTTAATTTTTTTAATTCTTGTTTTAAGCTGACATTTCCATTATGTTCTTCATATGCAGTTACGATTGTTAAAAAGGCTTTGGGATCTATTAGCAAAATGCCTTCTTTTATCGGGTAATAATCTTTTTTGGATACTGCACAAAAAAGAATTTTTTTTCTTTCTTTTGTATATCCACCAACTGAATTTAAAATACTGCTGTCATAATGATATTCATTTGTAATATACTCTTTAATTTGCTCTATCTTTTTAGAGTCTACCAATAAAATTTGATTTTGGTTTATTTTAAGCATTGTACGATTAGATAATTCACTGATTAAGTAAAGTACAATCATTGAATAAAGCATGGAATTTATGCCAAAGACGATTCCTCCTAATAAAACCACCATTCCATCAATATATAAAATTGCTTTATTCATTGGAACTTTATAATATTTTTCCATTAACTGATTTAAAATATCTGTTCCTCCAGTTGTATAATCATGTTTATAAATAAGGCCATACCCTAATCCACTTATTATTCCGCCTAAAATAGCAACAATTAACATATCTAAGTCTTTTAAAATAATAAAATCGGATATTGGTGCGGTTAAACTAATAAAAATTGGCAAAAGAAGCGATCCAATTAAACTATGTTTAGTTTTCTTTTTTCCTAAAAGGTTATAACTAATTCCTAATAGAAATACATTTACTGCTAGAACAAACACACCTTCATTTATACCTGTTAGACGATTTACTATAATGGCAACTCCACTCACACCATTTGATGCCAAATTAAAAGGTGATAAAAAGATATTAAAAGCAATTGCGACAAGCAAGGTACCCAAAATAACAGTAATATATCTTTTAATTCTCGTTTTCATTTTTCCTCATTTTCAATAACGATTCGATAATTGGTTGTAAATCGCCATCTAATACTTTACTTACATTGCTTGTTTCATAACCACTTCGTAAATCTTTAATTAATTTGTAAGGCTCTAAAACATAATTTCTAATCTGACTGCCAAAATTTATATCGATGTTTTCTCCTTTTAATGAAGCAAGTTCTTGTTCTTTTTTTTCTAGTTCTAATTGATAGATTTTATTTTTTAAGATCTTCATTGCTTGTTCTTTATTTTTTAATTGACTTCGTTCATTTTGACAAGTTACTACAATTTTGGTTGGAATATGCGTGATACGAACAGCCGAGTTTGAAGTATTTACAGATTGACCACCCGCTCCACTTGAATGATATACATCAATTTTCAAATCACTTTCTTTAATTTCTAAATTTATTTCTGTACTGTATTCTGGGGTTACGGATACAGACGCAAAAGAAGTATGTCTTCTAGCTCCAGAATCAAACGGAGAAATTCTTACTAAACGATGTACTCCTTTTTCATTTTTTAAATAACCATAAGCATACTCTCCCTTGATGTAAATGGTTGCACTTTTAATTCCAGCCTCTTCGCCAGCTTGCTCTTCAATTATGCTGTATGTAAATTCACTTTTTTCGCAAAACATTTTATACATTCTTAAAAGCATACTTGCCCAATCACAAGATTCTGTTCCTCCTGCACCCGGATGAATTTCTAAATAGCAATTCAGATTATCGTATGGGCCGTTTAAAAGAGTATTTAATTCTAAGTCTTCTACTTCTTTTTTTATCGTGGATAACTCGCTTTCAATTGTAGATAATTCACTATCTTCTAATAAAGGTACTAATTCTAAGTTATCATTTATTTGACTTTCTATTTGGGAAAATTCAGTTACAATTTTTTTTAATGTTGATAACTTCTTGTTTATTTCGTTAGCTTTTTCAATATTTTGCCAAAAGTTTTCTTGCATTGTTTCGGCTTCTAATGTGTTTATTTTCTTCTTTTTGGCATCAATGTCAAAGAGACCTCCCTAATTCAACAATTCTTTTTTGATAGTTTTTTAAAATGTTAATAAGTTCATTTTGTGTCATAGCTACACCCTTTCTGTGTATTTATTTTATCATAAATAAAAAAAAGCCGCTAGAGCTTTAAAATTTCTTTAATTCTTGTTTATATTTCAAAAATTCTACATCATCATTATTAATCATTAATACATAATTAATTCTTCCTGCTAAACTTTTAAGATAATCTTTAGGTATTTTATTAGAATGTGTTTTTTCTAAATGGCTTTTTATTCCATATTTTTTTATATAATACATTTCTTTTCTAATCTCTTTACGATAAGATTTGGAAACTTGTGCTTTTTCATTCACGACAACTCCAGTTACACGTTGCTGAGCATGATTTTTTATAACATGAATTTTTTTCTTGTTTATTTTAAAATGGTTTTTAAAAAGTTCTTCTTTTACTTTTCTTATTACCTCAGCTGGTTCAAAATTCCCCGAAAAAGTTAAATCATCTGAATATCTTGTATAAGATATATTTTTCTTTAGACACCACTTTCCTATCTCTTCGTCAAAACCTCGCATAATAATGTTGACAATATAAGGTGAAGTGGGTGCTCCTTGAGGCAAATGATTTTTATATAAACATAAATTGGTTAATAATACGCGGATATTTTCAGGAAATATATAAAAAACATTTTCATAAACATGATAAAAAGTAATATTTTCAAAAAAATTTTCAATATCCAACTTTAAAACCAAAGGTTTATTGACATGTTCAAGAGCATTATTTTTCAAGCTTGCTCCAGAATAATAAGCTTTGGCATATTTGGAAATATACCTTTCTTTTAACAGTTTTTCTAAAATTTGTTTTTGAATATATTTCAATGTATAATTTGGAGCATAAATTGTTCTTGTTTCTCCACTCTTTTTAGGAATCTTATACAGGAAGTAATTATCTTCAACCTGATTGCTTATTGCGTACAATCTTTTCATATATTCTTTGATATCTAATTTGTCTTTGAATAAAGAAAGAGATAACAAGAATTCTTCATTTGCCGTTTGAATTTCTTTTTCCTCCATTCTCGTTACCTCCTTAGATGAGCAATACTAGAAATATATTTGAATTGGAAATGGACTAAAAGCGTAAGCGCCTCTACACGAAGTGTAGTGTTGTCCTTTGAAAATTCTAATTCCTATATGTAGGAATATTCCAACTTTAACGACTCGCTAAAGCAGTTAAAAAACTTTCGCTATTGCTCATAAATAAGATACCATGTCTTTTATTATTTTGCAAATTTATATTATTTTAATATTAAGCCGATTGGGCAGTGATCACTCCCTAAAATCTCTTTATATATAATGCTATCTTTCACTTGATTCATAAAATCTTTGGAAATGATAAAATAATCAATTCGCCATCCTATATTTCTTGCTCGAGCATTGTTTATATAACTCCACCAAGTATATGTATCTTGTTGATTTGGATATAAATATCTAAATGTATCAATAAATCCATTTTTTAATAATTCAGTCATTTTTGCTCTTTCTTCATAAGTAAAACCGGCATTTCCAATATTTGCTTTGGCATTTTTAATATCGATCTCTTCATGAGCTACATTTAGATCCCCGCATATGATTACAGGTTTTGTTTTTTCAAGATTTTTTACATAAGCTAAGAACAGTTCTTCATAGTGCATTCTTGAATCTAGTCTTTCCAAAGATCTTTTTACATTTGGAACATAACAATTCACCAAATAAAATTTTTCAAATTCTAAGGTAATATTTCTCCCTTCGTCATCAAATTCTTTTTCTCCTATTCCATACTTTACAGATATGGGCTTTACTTTGGTATAAATTAAAGTTCCAGAATATCCTTTACGAACTGCTGGATATGCATAAAGTTCATAACCATCTGGTAAAAATTCAATTTGTTCTTTTAAAGCTTTTGCTTCTTGTACACAGAAAATATCCGCTTTTATATCGTTAAAAAACTCAGCAAACCCTTTTTTTAAACATGCCCGAATACCAGCAACATTCCATGAAATAATTTTCATATTAATCTCTCCTTCTTTGATAATTCTTATTTTTTTTTATTTTTTCTAAAATTGTCTCATATTCTTCTTTTGCTCTTGAATCATAATCTAAATATATTCCTTCTATTTCTCCATTTTCAAAGAGTATTAGATACCAATCTTTATTACAATAAATTTCTTTTTCTTTATGATCTAACTGGAGTAATATTCGCTGTAATTGAGTATTGGCTTTAAAACTTATTTTGGCAATCCTTTTTTGAATAAGGCTATAATAGTAATCATATTCTTCATTTTCTTGCCAATGTAGGATTTCTTCTCTTTGATCTAAATATTCTGTTTTAGGAATATACTGTTTTAATTCATTTAAAGTGTTTTGCTCGTCCATTACTAAAATTGACTGAGGAAAATGAAATCCTGCATAATAGTACTCAAAATTTTCTTCTGAAGAAATTATCGGACTTATTCGAAACGAAAGCGGTTTTTGACTAAAATCTGTTACATTTTCATTACTATTTCCAATTAATATAGCGTTGATAATGTCTCCCTTTTTATTCATATTTGTCATAAGTTGCTCCATCGTTTCTTTTATCGCTTCATAAATTTTAGCACGCATTTCTTTATTTTGATATGAATTGCTTATTTCTATTCCTTGAACAACTATGACATTTCCATTACGAGTAAGTAAAGCCATTGCAATATCTTTTTCTTTAGAGGTCGACACCGAAAGTACCCGATAATGTTTGCTTGTTATTGCTTTAGTAAATAAAATGGATGCATCTCCATTAATTCTAAAACAGCAATTTGTCTTATAGCCTATAACTAAATTTCTAGGACTACTTTTGGCAAGAATATCACAAGTTATTTCATCCTTATTTGTATATATTATTTGAGGAATAGTAGAAATATATTGTTTTTCCATATTTTTCTCATAAAATTTATAATTTAATTGAAGAATTTCTTTTTCGGATGACATATAAAATTGATATTTGTTTTGAAAAGAGGATTTAAAATCTGCGAGTATATCATTTGAAATTTCTGGATACAACGAAACGGAGTATCTTTCTTCTAATAAAGTGTCTACTTTAGATCTTTGCATCTTATCGCCTAATTTTTTTTGAAATATTTCAAAACTTTTATAAAAATAAGGAAAATTCAAATATATATTTTTATAATATCCTTCTAAGAGTACCGCATAGTATTTTCTGGAGATTTTTTATTATTAAAGAAAAAGCTCACAAATTCTTTTTTTAAAACTGGAGATTTTTTTTCAATTTTTACACTTTTTGTTTCTATATTGTTGAAAAGAAAATATAATGTTTTATAGCTTATTTCTCCATATTTTTGTTCAATAAGTTCTTTAGCATTCTCAAAACCAATTGTTAATAATAATTTATATGCTAAGACATAACATTCCTTTGTCATATAATAAGTGTGGATCGCAAGTAAATATATTGGCTCATTTGCATACATCTTATCTAAATTATTTTCTTTACATTTTGCTAGTAACTGTTCTAGCATACTTTTTAAAAGCATTACTTTTTGAGCTTGGATTTCAAAATATTGACAAGGAGTAATTTCTAATTTTAAACTCTCATTTGGTATTGGAATTTCTTTAATTTCGGCAATTATTTGATAAATATCTTTATTTCTTATAAAAAAATCAATATCTGTTTTTAATTTTATTAGGAGGAATTCATAAAACTGTTCCGGAAGAAATTCTTTTTAAAATATTCTTTAAGAAAGAGCAACTGTTCTTTTTTGGGAAGTTTCAAAAAGAAAATTTTAAATTTTCTCATTAATAGTTCCGATGCTTTCATATGTCAAATATTTTTTCCTATCCAATTATGGGTCATTTTCTCTTTATTTATATTTTGCAATTTAATTTGAAAACTTATATATAAATAGTTAAATGACTCTTTATTTTGATTCATTCTTTTGCACTTCTTTCTTAATGAATTCTATTGTACTATATTTTTTGTGTTTTGAAAATGTTTTGTGCTTTTTCTTTTCAAGCATTTCTTATTTTTTTTATGGCATCGGGGATGTAGCTTATGGTATCTCTAGCAATCATTCCTATATCTGTGTTTTTTTCTTCTGCTAATTCACCTGCAAGTCCATTTATTATAGCACCGGCACTGACGGATATAAGATTATATTTTAAATATCCTAATAATCCTGCAAGAATCCCTGATAGTACATCTCCGCTGCCACTTGTTGCCATGCCTGGTGTTCCATAGTTAGTTAAATATACGTCGCTTCCATTCGTTATAATAGTTGTACTTCCTTTTAGTAAAAGAATTACATGATTTTCATTCGCAAAAGATTTGGCAATTTCTATTTTATTTTTTTCTATTTCTTCTATTGAAAGATTTGTTAATCTTGAAAATTCTTTTAAATGTGGTGTTAAAACTATATTTGCTTGACTTGTTTTTAAAATTTCTAGATGATTTACTAGTGTATTTAAACCGTCAGCATCAATTACAAGATTGCCTTGAAAATTTTCTAAAATATATTTTAAAATCGTCAAATGTTTTTCATCATACCCCCAACCCATTCCTATTACTAAACTGTCTAAATCTTTTATTGATTTTTTTATATCTTCTAAATTTTTATATGGAAAAAGTGTTTGTTCTAACAAAACAGGAGAAAGTAAAGAAACTATTTCATTAGGAACCATTACTTTTACTAAACCGCAACCACTTCGAAGACTAGCTAGGCTCATTGTGGCAAGCTTTATAGCTCCACTATAATTTATTGAACCTCCTAAGATACCAACTTTTCCAAAATCTCCTTTATTTGCGTCTTTTTCTCTTTTAGAAAACAAATTTTTAATATCTTCAATATATATTTCTTTGATCATTTTTGAACTCTCTTTCTATTTTTCGATTTCTTTTACTGACATTCTAAATAATCTTTTTCGATGATCGTTAAATGTTTTTTCATATACTTTTCGTATTTTTCATGAGCTTTTTTAAACAGTTTCATTAATTATTATACTAATTTGTACAAGATAGTTTAAAGGAATATTTTTTCATGAAAAAATATATTATTTTTGAAATTCCATACTTTCAAACTTTCCTCAGTTTGAATATTTGCATATATTTACT
Source organism: uncultured Bacilli bacterium (assembly GCA_944350145.1). GTDB lineage: Bacteria > Bacillota_I > Bacilli_A > RF39 > UBA660 > Ventrenecus. Next base: position 1,438 of record CALVOC010000051.1, on the reverse strand, counting down.
TGACCTTCTTTTAATATATAGATAATCATCTGTCATCATACTTTTTCTCCTATTAGAATTTAAAAAATAGTTAAGTCTTTCTCTTAACTATTTTGCCATAAATTTACATACTAATGAAGCAATTTCTGTTGGATTTTCTACTGGTAAGCCTTCAATCATTCTAGCTTCTGCATATAAAACTTTTGCATATTCCTGTAATTCTTGTTTATTTTTCTTACTTAGTTTTTTTAAAGTTTTTGCAATTTCGTGATTTTGATTAATCTCTAAGACTTTAGAAGCTTTAAGACCATTATTAAGCGGCATATTGCTTAATGTTTTTTCCATTTCTACAGAAATTTCGCCTTTACTACTTAAACATACTGGATGATCTTTTAATTTATTCGTGAAACGTATTTCTGTTACTTCTGGAATAGATTCTTTCATGATATCAAACATTTCTTTAGCTTCTTCATTAGCTTTCTTTAGTTCTTCTTTTTCTTCTTCAGTATCAAAATCTGTGTTCTCACCACATACATTAACAAAATTTTTCTCAGAATAGTTTCTTAAAGTCATGAAAACAAATTCGTCTACTTGATCTGTACAATAAAGTACTTCATAGCCCTTTTCTTTAGCCGCTTCTACTTGAGGAAGCATTTTGATTTGATCGATTGTTTCTCCACAAGCATAGTAAATGTTTTTTTGATCTTCTTTTATACGACTAACGTATTCTTTTAAAGTTGTTGTTTTTTCATCAATTGAAGAAGTGTAAATCAATAAATCTTGTAATTTGTCTTTATGCATTCCAAAGTCGTTATAAATTCCATATTTTAGTTGTAAGCCAAAATCTTTAAAGAATTTTTCATAATCTTCTTTATTTTCAGTTAACATTGTTTCTAATTCTTTTTTAATTTTGTTTTCAATGGAATTTGCAATCGTTTTTAAAATACGATTTTGTTGTAATGTTTCTCTTGAAATATTTAATGTCAAGTCCGGACTATCCACGACACCTTTTACAAAACTAAAGTAGTCTGGTAGTAAGTCAGCACATTTTTCCATGATAAGCACACCATTTGAATAAAGTTGTAATCCTTTTTCATATTCTTTTGAATAGTAATCATATGATGCATGACTTGGAATATATAGTAAAGCAGTATATTCAAATGTTCCTTCTGCTTTAATATGCATATGTCTTAAAGGTGTTTCATAATCATTAAATTTATCTTTATAGAATGTATTGTAATCTTCATCACTTACATCTTTCTTTTCTCTTCGCCAAATCGGAGTTAGTGAGTTGATTACTTCAATTTCTGTAACAGTTTCATACTCGTCTTCATCTTTTTCGTCTTTTTTATCTTTCAAATGTGTATGAGTTACTTCCATTTTTATAGGATAAGTTATATAATCGCTGTATTTACGAACTAAAGATTCAATTTCATAAGTTTCCAAATATTTAGAATAG
>CALVOC010000050.1 GCA_944350145.1 uncultured Bacilli bacterium | reverse complement strand
AAATATAAATAGAAAGAATCAATCAAACAGATTAATAATTTCTATAAGATTGATTATACGAGGAAAAAAATATGATTGATATTAAATTAATACGTGAACAAAAAGAACTTGTTAAAGAAAATATTAAGAAGAAATTTCAAGATGAAAAACTTCCTTTGGTAGATGAAGTGTATGATCTTGATTTAAAATGGCGAGAGGCTCGTAAAAGGGGAGATGAATTACGAGGTTTAAAAAATAAGTCTGCTAAAGAAATTGGTCAATTGATGGCTGAAGGTAAAAAAGAAGAGGCGGATTTAGCTAAAGAAAATGTAAAAAAAATGAATGAAGAAATTGATTTTTTGGAAAAAGAAGAACTTTCTTTAGAAGAAGAAATTCATAAGAGAATGATGGTGATTCCTCAAATTATGGATGATTCTGTTCCTATTGGAAAAGATGATTCAGAAAATGTTGAAAATGAAAGATTTGGCGATCCTGTAGTTCCTTCTTATGAGATTCCTTATCATGCTGATATTTTAGAAAGTTTTAATGGTTTAGATAAAGAGAGTGCTGGAAGAACAAGTGGAAATGGTTTCTATTATTTATTAGGTGATGGGGCAAGACTTCATAGTGCAATGCTTCAATATGCTAAAGATTTTATGATTGATGCAGGATTCACTTATGCAATTCCTCCTTTTATGATTCGAAGTGATGTGGTTACTGGTGTCATGAGTTTCGCGGAAATGGATGCAATGATGTATAAAATTGAAGGCGAAGATTTATATTTAATTGGAACTAGTGAACACAGTATGATCGGTCGTTTTAAAGATCAAATGGTTAAGGAAGAAGAACTGCCAATTCGCTTAACTTCTTATTCTCCTTGTTTTCGTAAAGAGGTAGGAAGTCATGGAATTGAGGAAAGAGGTTTGTATCGAGTTCATCAATTTGAAAAAGAAGAAATGATTGTTATTTGTAGACCAGAAGAAAGTATGGATTGGTATAATAAAATGTGGAAACTTACTGTTGATTTCTTTAGAAGTTTAAATGTTCCAGTAAGAACACTTGAATGTTGCTCTGGAGATTTAGCTGATTTAAAAGTGAAATCTTGTGATGTAGAAGCTTGGAGTCCAAGACAACAAAAATATTTTGAAGTAGGATCTTGTTCTACTTTAGGGGATGCTCAAGCAAGAAGATTAGGTATTCGTATTAAAACGAAAGAAGGAAATATTTTAGCTCATACTTTAAATAATACCGTTTGTGCTTCTCCAAGAGGGTTGATAGCTGTTTTAGAAAATAATTATCAAGAAGACGGATCTATACTTATTCCTCCTGTTTTACGTCCTTATATGGGTGGAAAAGAAAGAATTGTTCCTGTGAAAAAGTAAATGTTTCATCATTTACTTTTTTATTTGAATTTTCCTTAAAAAAATGCTATAGTACGTGCAAGAAGGTGATTTGGATGTTAGAAAATATTTTTGCAAAGGAGTTGACCATTATTCATCAAGATGGAACAATTGATAATATTTTTAAAAATGAAGACAATCAATATAATTTTTTAAACTATATTATCAATGCACTTTATTCCGGTAAAGGTATTTTTTTTCACACTTTAGATAGCTCTGTTGAATCATGGGAAGGGATATTGTATTTTCCAGATTTTCCTACATTAGAACAAGAGAAAGTTATGAAGCTGGTTTTGGAATTAGGTAAAAAAATGCAAAGTTTTTGTACTAGAAATGGTGGATTTGTGTTTCCTTTTCATGGTAATGCTTTATCATTTGGTGATTTTGATTATCCTCGATTTCCTTTTAGAGATTTTAAAGATTGGGAATGTTCTTCTTTTATCCTTCTTTCTCCAGAAAATCATTATTGTCTAGTGGATACGAATGATCTAATTGATCCTTTGATTGTTTGGAAAAAATGTTCTCAAGAAAATTATTTGTTTTCTTATTTGTTAAATGATTATGATCGTTCTTTATGGTTGCCTTCTCAATTAAGTTTTGATCAAAGAAGTTTTCTTTTTCAAAATTTAGATTATTTAAATTATTGTGTAAAAGAGCTATTTGTGGGAGTAAAAGGAAATACGGATTTAGTCCAATACTTAATAGATCATGATTTGTATTCTAGAATTAATTTTAGTACAGAGCCTAGATTGGTAGAAAGTTTGAAAAGATATTGATGGAAAAATTAAAAGATTTTTATGAAATAGAAACTAAATTGGCAAAAATTTATCAAAAATATTATCATGTTCTAGAACTTTATTCTCAACAAGATATTTCTTTAGAAATTTATCAAAAATTGTCTGATCGTTATTCTTTTCAATTGGAAGAAACTTTGCTATTAGAAAATGAATTTTGGAAAAATTGTGATTTGAAAAGAGAATTTTCTTTTTTTTCTAAATCGGATGCAGAAGATATTTCTTTTCTTTTTGATTCTAACTTGAATCCTAAGAAAAGAATTTGGTTTTTATTAAAACAAAGAGCTTTTTTAATGAAACTAAAGCAATTTTCTTCGAAAGATTTTCTCCCTTTCTATGAGAAAAAGAAGATTTATGATCAATTTTGTGCTTATGAATTTGTTCATCAATTCTTTCGTATTTGCGATAAGAATAGCACATATTTTATTGAAAAAACAAATTTCTTTTTTCAATTTTATCGTAATTTGCTTTATTACTCTGGTTCATTTCAAGAATATTTTAAAGAGATTCGTAAGCTTTTTAAAAAATCTGGATTTTCTTTTTCCGAATATGATTTGTATAAATCTTTAGTTGTTCAAGATAATTTTGAACTTCTTTTAGAAACTTTAAATGAATTAGATGATCCTTCTTTTGAATGTTGTTTTAGAGATGCAGATTTTCAAATTTTGTTTTCTTCTTATGTTCAAAATTTTGAAGAAAGTTCATTGGTTGATGATATTTTGACTTTCTTTATAGAAAAGGAAGAACGGAGAAAAAAACTTACTTCTTTAATGAAACAAATTCCAGCTGTAAAGTTACATGTAGTTAAGTAGAGTTTGCGTTTCCTAAGAAAAGTTAGTATAATAAAAAGGATTTGAGGTGGAAAAAATGAATTTACCAAATTTAAAAGAAGCAAAAAAAAGAACAAATGCAAAGGTTTTATATAAAGAGACTCCAACTATTAAGAATCATTCTTTTCAAAATAAAAAGTATTTTTTAAGAACTTATGGTTGTCAAATGAATGAACATGATTCTGAGCAAATTGAAGCAATTTTAGTGAATTTAGGAATGAGTCCTTGTGATGAACTTACCGATGCTGATGTGATTGTTTTAAACACTTGTGCTATTCGGGAAAATGCTCATGATAAAGTGTTTGGATATTTAGGAAGAATAAAACATTTAAAAAAGGAACGTCCTGAAGTTCTTGTTGCAATTGGTGGATGTATGTCTCAAGAAGAGAATGTGGTGAATGAATTAATTAAAAGACATCCTTATGTCAATATTGTTTTTGGTACTCATAATATTCATGAACTTGCCAATTATTTACAAAATGCTTTAGAAAATAAACAAGAAGTAGAGGTTTTTAGTGAAGAAGGTTGTGTTTATGAACATGTTTCTTATAAACGAGCTTCTAATATTACGGCTTGGGTAAATATTATTTATGGCTGTGATAAATTTTGTACGTATTGTATAGTTCCTTATACTAGAGGAAAAGAAAGAAGTCGAAAGTTGGAAGAAGTTGTTCAAGAAGTTTTAAGTTTAAAAGAGCAAGGATATCAAGAAGTTACATTGCTTGGGCAAAATGTTAATGCTTATGGTCATGATTTGGAAGAGGGATATGAATTTTCAGATTTGTTAGAAGCTGTAGCTAAGACAAATATTCCAAGAATTCGTTTTGTTACAAGTCATCCTTGGAATTTTACAGATAAAATGATTGAAGTCATTGCTCAATATGAAAACATTATGCCATATATTCATTTGCCTTTACAAAGTGGTTCAGATAGAATTTTGAAATTAATGGGTAGAAGATATACTAAAGAGGAATATTTAGCTTTGTATAAAAAAATGAAAGAAAGAATTCCTAATGTAGCTATTACCACGGATATTATTGTCGGTTTTCCTGGTGAAACTGAAGAAGATTTTTTAGATACGTTAGAAGTGGTGGATGCTTGTCAGTTTGATGGAGCATATACCTTTATTTTTAGTCCTCGGGAAGGAACTCCAGCTGCTAAAATGGTTGATTCTACACCTTTGGAAGAGAAGGAAGAAAGATTGCATCGATTGAATGAAAAAATCAATTCTTATTCTAAGATGCATAATGAACGTCTTGTTGGTAAAGTGGTTCCGGTTTTGCTTCTTGGACCAAGTGAGAAGGATAAAGATTTTCTCTATGGCTATACCGATACTATGAAGTTAGTAAATGTGAAAGCTCCGACTTCCGATATTGGGAAAATTATTGATGTTTTAATCACGGATGCAAAAAGTTTTAGTTTGGATGGGCAAAAAAAAGAATCTATTACGATGTAGATTCCTTTTTTTTGATAAATATAGATACAAGGATTAATAAAAGCATCATAATCCCTAATAAAATTGGAAGAGAGTGATAGATCCATAATTCTTCTTTATAGTTATTTCCTGCATATATAGCAATTCCAAATAGAAAAATAAGAACTATACTGAAAGTGATTTTTTGATGTTTTTTAGGCAATAGATTTTTTAAATTGTTTCCACTTACAGATAGAGTAATGAAAGAATCAAATAGCCAAATGATTGATACGATGTTTTCTACTTTTTCAACAAAGTTAAATAGTTTGATTTTTTTTAAGGTCATATATTCTGGATAGCGATAGATTTGAGCTAAATTAGGTCCTAGAACCGCGATGATAAAAGTCGCGGCAATAAAAACAGTGATTGCTGAAAATAAGTAAGGCCTAATTAATTTTTGACAACTATCTTCGTTCCATAAAAGAAAGAATGGTGCCGTTGAATAAATGGCAAAGTAGAGTGTTCCTTCTAAAATAGTCATAGGTTTGGTCATAAAAATTGGCTCGAAATAGTTTATATTAACGTTTTGAAGTAATCCTAGGCAAACAATAGTAATTAAAATAATTGAAATTGGGAATAAAACTTCAGAAACACGAAAGATTGTAGTAAAGCCATTTTTTGTGATTCGATAAATGATAAAGATTAAAGGAAATAAAATATATATATTTGGCGATCTAATTAAATAGAAACTAGAGCAAAATGTTTCAAATATAAAAAGTATTTGAGTGAATATAAAAAAGTTAAAAAGAAAAAAAACTATTTTTCCTATTAAAGTGGTTAAGGGATATTTGGTTTTTATTTTTTGAAATATAAAGATAATAAAAGTTCCTAGTAGGATTCCCAGTAAGCTACTTATCCATGCATCTTTATCTAATATTTTAAAAAGTAATGAAAAGCCAAATCCTAGGAAGAATGTTCTTCCTAAAAAATAAGAAATTGCAAAAGGTTCTTTTTTAGTCATTTTGATTCACCTCAAAAATTAATCCATTTTTGTTTATATTTATCTCTGCATTATATACAAATTCTTTTTCATACCATTTTTCTAATGGTTCACGATTTTTTTTATAATATTGTTCATTTATTCCTAAAATATCGGTTTGATTGTATTTTAAAAGTTCTAATACTTTTTTGAATTCTTGTTCTACAATTGGTTTAAATTGTTCATTTAGTTGTTGATACACTTTTGGATCACGTAAATCATATTTACAACTATCTTGGATAATTGTTCCACTTAATTTATTTTTTATAATGATTTGATTTTCTTGAAAGTCAAAACCTGTTTTGCCTTCATTATGGAAGTTTATAGTGATTGTTTTTTCTTGATCTTTTGGACAAGGTATATTTATTAAAAGGGATTCTGCATTGTTTTTTAGGGTATTAAAGATACTTGCTTCTTTTTTGTCTAATAAAAGAGCTAATTTATCCTCATGAAATGCGGCTATTCCATCAATTTTTAATGTGTCTTCTTTTTTTGTAATGGTATTTAAATAGGCATCGTGATAAGGGTCAATGATGGCATTGAAGAAATTTTCAAAGTCTTTTGTTATACTGACACTATTGTTTGTTTTATTGTTTTCGATCATGCTTTGAATGGAAGTAGATACAACAGGATTTTCGGTTGTTACACTTTCTAAAATTTCTTTTGCTTCCACTTCTTTGGCTATAACAGGTAAAAAGATGTTTCGGATAGAAGGATCTCTGATCATGTAATCTAATACATCTACAAGTTTTTCTTCGGCTACTTTTTCACTCATCACGAGTATTTTTAAATGAGCATAATAAGGATCTTTACTAATTTTTAAATGGGCTTCATTGAAAGCTTCTGGAAGAGTTGCTCCGGATCCTTCAATATAATAAGTTTTGTCTTTAGTTTCTTCTTGACCCGAACCTTTCTTATTATTTAAAATTTCTAAATCTATAAAAAATTCTTCCTCTTTATAGTCGATAGCAATTCCAGCAATCACGGCTCGGTTGTTTAGTTCTTGATAATCATAACATCCTGTTAAGAAAAAAGGAAGAATTAAAATAATCCATATTTTTTTCATGATTCGTCGCTCCTTTGTTTTGTGAAGTTTTTTCTAGTGAGTATTTTACTTCTTTTCGTATCTTTAGAGATATTTTCTTTTAATAAACTTTTCATTAAATAGATTTTGTCAAATGGCGATATTGGATAGAAGTAAGGTTTTCCCATTGTTCTTAATTCAACCATATGAGTTAGAAAATAGAAAAAGGCTAGAACGATTCCGTAAAGGCCGTATAAGGCAGCGGCAAAAAGAAAAATAATTCGAAAATGTCTAGCAGCATTTACCATTTCTTGATCGGTAAAGATTAAACTTGTGATAAAGGTAAAGGCGATTACAATAATCATAATGGGACTTACAAATCCGGCATTTACCGCGGCTTCACCTAAAATTAATGCTCCAAGAATCGAGATAGCACTTCCATAAGAATTAGGAAACCGTACGTCGCTTTCTCTTAGTATCTCGTATATTAAAAGCATAAGTAAAGCTTCTACTATGGCTGGGAATGGAACATTATCTCGCTGAGTACTAAAATTAATCAAGAGTGTTGTTGGGATGGCCTCTGGATTGTAATTAATTAAGGCAATATAAATAGCTGGAGCTAAAATAGTAAAGAAAAAGCAACAAAAACGAAGAATTTTTAAGAAGTTAATGTTATTACTTTTTTTGTAATTGTCTGAAATTGGATTAATAAAGTCGGCAAAGAAACCTGGGAGAATAAGAGCGAATGGAGAAGTGTCAATAAATAATACAACTTTTCCTTCTAAAAGTGCTTTAGCTGCGGTGTCCGGCCTTTCGGTTTTCATGACAATTGGAAAGTGGCTTTTATTTTCTTTGGTTAAAAATTCAACGACGTTTCCGGAATCTAGGATGCCATCAATATCAATTTTTTTTAGAATTTGTTCTACGTGTGCCACTAGATCCTCTTCGGCAATATCATCAAAGTATAAGATATCTACTGTTGTTTTTGTTCTTCTTCCGATAACAACATTTTTGGCTTTTAAATTTTTGGATTTTAATCTTCTTTTTAGTAATCCTAAATTAATTTGAATGTTTTCGGTAAAGGCATCTTTTGGACCAAAAATTACTTGTTCTGTTGTCGGTTCTGGAATACCTCTTTGAATATCTGCTCTTGTTTCTAAAGCAAGGATTTCTTTTTTTCGAATAACTATGGTAAAACCATTTGTTAAATAAAATTCAATTTGATCGGGATTTTGTAATATTTTAGTGTTTGGAGCAGGAATTAAACTGTCTAAATCTTTTAATTTTTTCTTAGGAAGAGCATTTAAAAAGCTAATGTTTTTTAAAATATAATCATTTACTTTATCGCTTCCTGTAACACTTTCTAAGTAAATGACATAAATGGTGTCTAATAAAGAGACTTTAATTGGTTTAATGACTAAATCAACGGTTTCTTTGAATTCTTTTTCAATTTGTTTTACTATTTCGTTTTTCATACCATTCACCATTTTTAGTATGGAAATTTTTGACAAAATTAAACCTACAAAAAGTAAAAAAACTTCTTTTCATTTTTCCTATCTTTCCTTTATAATAGATTTAAGGTGATCTTATGCAATTACGTATTGAAAAAATTGATTATGAAGGAAATGGTGTATGTCATAATAATGGTAAGGTTCTTTTTGTAAAAGGAAGCTTGAAAGACGAGTTGGTCGAAGCTCATTTGGTAAAAGAAGGAAAAAGGTTTTCTATTTACGAGACAGATCAAGTTTTAAAGAAAAGTCCATTAAGAAAGGAAGCTACTTGCCCATTTTTTAAAAGTTGTGGTGGATGTGTTTTTGATATTGTAAGTTATTCGGATTCACTTGCTTTAAAAAAAGAGATGGTCGAGGATTTATTTAGACAACAAGGTATTGGTAATTTTGATTTAGAAATTCTTTCTAGTCCCAAACATTATGGGTATCGTAATAAAATAAGTTTGAAAGTTCAAAATGGTCAATTTGGATATTTTGAAGAGGAAACTCATCAATTCGTGCCTATAAAAAATTGTCTGCTAGCGAAGGAAGCCATTCAAAACTTTTTACAAGATTTTTCTTTATTAAATTTTTATGAGGGAAGTATCATGATTCGCGTGAATGAAAATGATGAATTGTTACTTGCTATTGAGACACAAGATCTTCCTAAGATTCATGAAAAAATTCTTTTAAATCATAAAATTGCTGGAATTCTTTTAAACGGAAAATGTGTTTATAATGCTCCTTTTTTTATAGAAAGAATGGATCATTTATTGTATAAAGTTCATGCCGAGAGCTTTTTTCAAGTTAATTTCGATATTGCTGAGAAAATCGCCTTAGATATTGAAAAAGTATTTACTAAGGAAGATGTGCTTTATGATCTTTATTGTGGAGTAGGATATTTTTCGTTAAAGCTTGCTAGAATTGTAAAACAAGTAGTAGGAATTGAATTAAATCAAAAAGCTATTTTTAATGCAATTTATAATGCTTCTTTAAATAATATCTCTAATGTTTCTTTTCATGTTGGGAAGGTAGAGGATCTTTTAGAAAAAATTCCTTTAAAAGCAAATAAAGTAGTTGTTGATCCACCAAGAAGTGGGTTACATAAAAATGTAAGAAAAGTTTTAAAGGAAAAGAAGTTTGAAAAAATTGTATATATTTCTTGTAATCCAAAAACTTTAGTAAGAGATTTACAAGATCTTTTAGAAGTTTATGAAATAGAATCGATAAAATTATACGATATGTTTCCTTTTACGAAACATGTCGAGGTTTTAGCAGTTCTTAAATTAAAGTGAGAGATTGATTGGAGATAAGTCATTTCAAAGTGATAAAAGTATAATTTATTATAACCGATCCATTCGATGCAGGCATCCATATTAAAACTATCATCCGAAATAGTGGATAATGAAGTTAATCCACATAAAAGACCAAATAATCTGGTTACACAAATTACTTTCATATTATAAGTTATATAAGCTGGATTTCTTGAGTCCGTTAAATTATAAAATTTATTAAGCAATTCTGGAAAATACTTTAGCATTATGGCATATAGATTTTTGATTAAATTTTTATCTTTTCTTAATTCTCTTCTTTGCTTCCTATTCACATACCACTTTTTTATTATGTAGTAATTATATC
>CALVOC010000049.1 GCA_944350145.1 uncultured Bacilli bacterium | reverse complement strand
AGAGTGCAACTATAAGCAATAGAAGAAAATGGAGGTAAAGAAATATGAAAGTTAGACCATCTGTAAAACCTATTTGCAAAAAATGCAAAAAAATTAAAAGAAACGGAAAAGTTATGATTATTTGTGAAAATCCAAAACACAAACAAACTCAAGGTAAATAAGGAGCGTGAATTAAAAAATGGCAAGAATTAAAAATATTGAGTTACCAAGTGAAAAACATATTTGTATTGGACTTACAGCTATTTACGGTATTGGTAGAAGTTTAGCAAAAACAATTTGTGAAGATGCTGGTGTACCTATTGATCGTAAAGTTAAAGATTTAACAGATGAAGATATTCAAAAACTTCGTAAAGAAGTAGATAAGTATACTGTTGAAGGTGATCTTCGTCGTGATGTTCAAATGAGCATTAAAGAAAAAATGGAAATCAACTCTTACCAAGGAGTTCGTCATAAAAAAGGACTTCCTGTACGTGGTCAAAGAACAAGCAGAAATGCTCGTACACGTAAGGGTAAAGGTAAAGTAGTTGCTAATAAGAAAAAAGCAGGTAAATAGGAGGTAAGTATTTATGGCATATAATAGAAGAAAAAGAAAAATCAAAAAGAATGTCCCTGAGGCAGTTGCTCATATTCATTCAACTTACAATAATACAATTGTAACAATTACAGATAAAGATGGTAATGTTCTTAGTTGGGCTAGTGCTGGAACCATTGGATATAAAGGTTCTAAAAAGAAAACTCCTTTTGCAGCTGGAACAAGTGCTGAAGCAGCTGGTCGTGCTGCCTTAGATTCAGGTGTTAAAAAAGTTGAAGTTCACGTTAAGGGATTAGGAGCTGGTAGAGAAAACGCGATCCGTCAATTACAAGCTGTAGGATTAGAAGTTACTAGTATCGTTGATGAAACACCAATTCCTCATAATGGATGTCGTCCACCAAAAAGACCAAGAAATTAATAGAGGAAGGGGATTAGAATATGATTAAATTTGAAAAACCAGATTATAAAATTACTGAATATCAAGAAAATAATCACTATGCAAAATTTGAATTGGAACCTTTAGAAAGAGGTTTTGGTACTACTATTGGTACAGCACTACGTCGTGTTATGTTATCTAGTATGCCAGGATGTGCTATTACTACTGTAAAAATTGATGGTGTTTTACACGAATTTCAAAAAATTGATGGCGTATATGAGGATGTAACTGCTATTGTTTTAAATTTAAAGAGTGTTGTTTTAAAAAATCATACAGAAGAAGCTAAGACAATGCGTTTAGTTGCAAACACACCAGGCCCTGTAACAGCTGGAATGATTGAACATGATCCAGATATTGAAATAGTAAATCCAGATTTTGTCATTTGTAACTTAGTTGAAGGTGGTAAAATCAGCATGGAACTTACTTGCAATAATGGTAAAGGATATGTTGATTCTAAAGAAAACCAAAAATTATTTGCTGAAGATAAACCAGGTGTTATTGCTATTGACTCTTTATATAGTCCAGTTGAAAGAGTAGCTGTTGATGTTGAAAGTGCTCGTGTTGGTCATAATGAAAATTTTGATAAGTTAATTATGGAAATTGAAACCAATGGAAGTATTACTCCAGAAGAGTGTATGGCTTTAGCGGCTAAAATTTTAATTGAACATTTTAATATTGTAGCAGATTTAAATTCAATTAGTGATGTTGCTGGCTTAATGAGTGAAAAGAAAGTAGATACAATTACTAAGACATTAGAAACTCCTATTGAAGAAATTGAGTTCTCTGTACGTGCTTATAATTGTTTAAAAAGAGCTGGAATTCATACAGTACAAGATTTAATCAATAAAAAAGAAGTTGAAGTTACGAAAATTCGTAATTTAGGTAAAAAATCTTTAAAAGAAGTGTTAGATAAAGTTGAAGAAATGGGACTTAAGTTCCGCGATTAAGGAGGTATTTAAAAATGGCTTATAGAAAACTAAGTAGAGATTCAAAGAAAAGAAGAAGCATTCTTGCAGGACTTACAAAAACCGTTATTTTAAATGGCAGTGTTGTTACAACTGAAGCTCGTGCTAAAGAAGTTCGTAAATTTGTTGATAAGTTAATTACCTATGGTAAAAGAGGAACTTTGGTTTCTCGTAGAAAGGCTTTAGCTTTTGTTCATAACGATAATGAAGTTGTAAGTAAGGTCTTTAATGAACTTGCTACAAAATATCAAGATCGTAATGGTGGATATACTAGAATCATTAAAATTACTGAACGTATTGGCGATGATGCTTTACAAGTAAGATTAGAATTAGTTTAACTCAAGGTTTCTTGAGTTTTTTACATTTTAAAACATTTGCAGTTATAAAGATATTTTGTTATACTTGGTTATATGCGAAAGAAAGTGAATTTATGGAGAAAAAAACAATTTTAACTGGCATCCGACCTACGGGAAATTTGCATTTTGGTCATTTGTTTGGAGCAGCTCAAAATTGGTTAAAAATGCAAGATGAATATGATTTTTATTTAGAGATTGCTGATGTTCAAGCTTTAACGGATAATTTTCATAATCCTAGTAAAGTTCACTTAAATGTTTTTGAACTCACAAGCGATCTATTATCTATTGGGATTGATCCTAATAAAGTTCATATTTTTCTGCAATCTCAAATTCCTGAGATTGCCGAATTGACGGTTTTTTATTCCAATTTAGTTACGATGGCAAGATTGTATCGTAATCCGACTGTCAAAACAGAAATTGCTCAAAAAAAAGCTTTATTTGGTAATGATGGAGAAAGTGTTACTTATGGTTTTGTGGGATATCCAGTGAGTCAAGCTGCAGATATTACTGCTTTTAAAGGAGAGCTCATTCCAGTTGGAGAAGATCAACTTCCATTAATTGAACAATGTCGAGAAATTGTTCGAAAATTTAATTCGATTTATGGTAATGTTTTAAAAGAACCTCTTCCATTTCTTTCTAAGACTCCTAGAATCAAGGGGTTAGATGGCAATGAAAAAATGGGAAAAAGTTTAGGAAATGCTATTTTTTTAGTGGATGATGAAGAAACTATTGCTAAAAAGGTAATGGGAGCTGTAACAGATCCCAAAAAAATTAAAAAAGATGATCCAGCAAATCCAGAGGTTTGTATGGTATATTATTATCATAAACTTGTAAATCAAGAAAATTTAGAGACAGTTTGTCAAGAATGTAAAAAGGGATCTCGAGGATGTGTTCAATGTAAAAAAGAACTTATTGGAAAAATGAATGAATTCTTAAAAGAAATTCGAGAAAAGAAACAATATTATCGTGAAAATCCAGAAGAGGTTTTAGCTATTTTACAAAAAGGGACAACGGATGCTCGAAAAGTTGCTATAGAAACAATGAAAGATGTGAAAAAAGCAATGCAAATAGATTATTTTGAGGGTGATGATTGTGCGTAAACGAGGAGATTTATGGGTTATTCCTTTTGATTCTGAGGAAAACTATCATATCGATATATTAATAGGACAAGAACATACTGAAGGATTGATTGATTTTGTTAGGAGAAATTCTTTACCTTTAGATATAAAGGTGGACGATTATCATGAAGGTCCTTGTTTATTAGCTTCTTTAGGTTATATGGTTGTTAAATCTGAAAATGATTCTTCCATTTTGGTTTATTATTTGCCTGAAACGATTAGTGAAAATCAACGTGATTGGTTTATCGATCATCGGTATTTAGGTATAGAATATACGAAAATTGGAGGATATAGTTTAAAGAGGACTTGGAAAACGATTGAAGGTTTTGAAGGAATAAAAAAAGAAATCAAAGAAAAATATGTTGCTTTACCTAAAAATTCTCGTAAATAAAAAGTTATCTGTCTGTAGATAACTTTTTTTCAATGAAGGATACTACTTCATATATGAGGAAAGATAATACAATTAAAACTAGAATTCCAGCCATAACTAAGGTTAAATTAAATACTTGTGTACCATAGATAATTAAATAACCAATTCCTTTCTTACTTACTAAAAATTCACCCATAATAACACCTATTAAAGTCATTGAAATATTAATTTTTAATGATGAGATTATGGTTCGTTTTGATTCTGGAATAATTAGGTGTTTTAAAATTTGAATTTTGTTGGCTCCAAAAGATTTTAATAATTTTATTTTAGTTTCATCGACTCCTAAAAAACCATTGTAGATATTTAAAATACTCACAATTAAGTTAATTAGTAAAGCCATGACAATGATAGAATTGGTGTTTGCTCCTGCCCAAATAATGATAATTGGGCCAAGAGCTACTTTTGGTAAACTATTAATCATAGTTAAAAATGGATCAATGATTTTGGCAAGAGTTGGAAATTCATATAACAGTATCGCGATGATAAAGCCACAGGAAATTCCAATTATAAAAGCTAATATGGTTTCGTATAAGGTTGTATAAATGTGAATCCATAATTCTCCAGATAAAATCAGTTCATAAATTGTTTTTAAAATTCGACTTGGACTGGAAAAAATAAATGGATTAATTACTTTGGCTTTGGCTAATATTTCCCATCCTATAAAGAAAGTGATTACTATGAAAAGTTGAGCAAATATAATAAAATATTTTTTTTGCTTTTTCTTTTTAATTATTTTTTTAGCTTCTTCAGACAAAGATATCTAGATCCTTCCAAATTTTATTATAGTAATCGGCAAATTCTTTGGCTTTTCGATTTTCAATAGGATTTTGTTTATTTGTTAAATAAATGTCATATATTTTTTTTACATAGCAAGGTCTTTTTGATAATACAACAATTCGATCGGACATTGATATCGCTTCGGCAATATCGTGAGATACCATGATAGTTGTAATTTTTTCTCTTTTGATAATTTTAAAAACATCATCGCTTACAGCTAATCTGGATTGATAATCTAATGCACTAAAAGGTTCATCTAATAATAAAATGTCTGGTTTTATTGCTAGTGTTCTTATTAATGCTACTCGTTGTTTCATTCCTCCAGATAGTTCTTTTGGATATTTATTCATAAATTCTTCTAAATTGTATGTTTTAAATAATTTTTTTACGTATTCTTGATTTTCTTTAGTGTTTTTCTTTTGAATTTTTAAACCAAGTAAAGCATTTTGATAAATAGTTAACCATGGGAATAACGCATCGTTTTGGAGCATATAACCAATAATGGGATTTTCTTTATGAAATTGAAAAGAGCCATTTGTCGCATGATCGATTCCAGCAATTATACTTAAAAGGGAAGATTTTCCACAGCCACTTGATCCGACTAATGTGATAATTTCTCCTTTTTTTACTGAAAAAGAAATGCTTTTAATGGCTTCAATTTCTTCTTTATCAGTAATGTAATTCTTTTTGATCTCATGAATATCTAGTAAATTATTCATTGCTTAAATTTTGGATTAATTCTTCATATGGTACATAATCTTCTAGTAAGTCATTTTCAATCATAAGATTCTCTAAGTTTTTAAAATATTCTTCTGGAATATAAGTCGTTTCTAACCAAGAATCGCTTTCTTTATAACGATTTACTATTTTTTCAAGATCTTCTAAACTTGTATCTGGAAATTGTGGTACTATTTTTTCAGCGATTGTTTTCGCATCTTTTTCTTTTACAAATGTTAGTCCTTTATTTAATGCTCGATTAAATTTTTCTAATACATCTTTGTTTTCATTTATATAACTTTTGCGAGCATAGAAAGCAGTGTAAGGCATCTCTCCAGATAATTCGCCAATTGATGCAACAACAGTTCCGTATCCTTCCTTTTCTAATAAAGTAGCATTTGGTTCAAATAAATTTACATAGTCTCCAGACCCGCCAATATAAGCTCCAGATAAAGAAGCAAAATCAATTGAATAGTTTATATTTACTTTGTTTGGATCTATGCCGGCATTTTTTAAAGCATTTAAGAAATTTAAAGCTGGCATTCCGCCTTTTCTACCTACTAATACTTCTTTTCCTTCTAGATCATGCCAATCAAAGTTTTCATTTTTTCCAATGATAAATTGACCATCTCTTTTCGTTAATCCAGCAAAGGTTACGAGATAATCTTCTTCGCCTCCATCATAAACATAGATTGCACTTTCTGTTCCAGCAAAACCTATTTGAACATCATTTGACAATACAGCCGCGGCAACTTTATCAGCTCCGGGTGTTAAAATAAGATCAATTTCTAATCCCTCTTCTTTAAAATATCCCTCTTCTATTGCAACATAAAGTGGGGCATAAAATGCACTATGAGTTACCTCAGCTAATGATATTTTAGTGGTTGTAGTATCTTCATTTTTAGGTTTTAAATATAGGTAAGTTCCTATCATAGCTACAATTAAAATAATTCCAAGGATTGTAGCAATTATTTTCTTTTTCAAAACAAATTCCTCCTTTTTTGTTCCATGGTAGTTTATGTAAAGAAAATGTTTTTTGTGTGTATACTTGTCTATATTCAAAAGTGTAAATAATTTACATTAGGTATACAAATTTTACTTTTTTGCATCTTGCAACTTTTTGATTTTTGCTTTAAATACGAGCCTTAAACTGTCAAGTCCTTTTTTGCAAAAAAATGTTTACAAAGAAAGTTTCTTTTGCTATAATTATTTTAGAATAAAGGGAGTGTGACTCAGTCATGACAGTAAATACAGAAGTTTTATTAGACAAGTTATATAATTTGCGTGGCTCAGATAGCAATATTTTAAAAGAAATGGATCGTCAAAAAAATAAAGCCGAGCAAACTAGGGATCGAACAACGGCAGAAAAGGCTAAATTACAAAAGGATATTGAATCTTTAAAAACACAACGTGAAGAGTTAGAAGAGCAAGGAGAAAAATTTAAAGAGGTTTTGCAAGGAATTCGTCGTGAAGATTATGCGACCGTTTTAGATCGCTTACGTATCGATTTTGATCCAAAAAATCTTTTAGAAAAGCTAGAAAAAAATCTTCCTCGTACTATTGATAATGTTGAAAGGGATACCAAAAAAGCTGAAGATGAACTTGTTAAAGTAGAAGAAGAAATGAATACCGCTATTACAACAATTGAAGAACTAGGTATTCGAAAAGATACTGCTCTAGCAAATCAAGCCAAGTTAAATGAATATTTCGAATTGGCTTTAGAAGGACACATTAATATTACAAGAGATTCTATTACTGATTTGTTAGAAGAATTTGGCTTCAATGAAGAAGAACAACGTGAAACTGCAAAGATTTTAATGTTTCCAGAAGATGCATTATTTGCCTATGATGCTAAAGTAAAAGCAAAGGATAAATCTGGAAAGTCTATTTCAGAAGTTCTTCAAGAAGCAAAGACGATGAGTCCGGCTGAATCTGAAGAAAGTCATCAAGAAGATGTTGAAATAAGTGATGAAAAAGATGAAGAATTTTTAGAAGAGGAAGAAACAAAAAATTTGACTATTGAAACTCTTAGGGATTGTGGAATTGATTATTTAGATTTTACGAGTGATGAAATTGAAGATTTAATGAAGCATTTTGATGAGCAAACAATTCGTGATAATATTGAATTTATTGAGTCAAAGAATGTTTCTACAGATATTTTTGTTCATCATATTAAAATGATGTATGATAAGGAGTTAAGAAGAAAATTTGAATTTTTACAAAATATTGGTAAAGAAACTTTAGATATTTATTTAAATCCAGGTGTATTAACGAAGTATACTTATGATCAATTAGAAAGAATTACTTCAGTAATTCGTGCAAATGGTATGGATCCTAAAGAGATTCCACTCATGGCATATTAAGGAGGAAATGACAATATGTATAATAATGAAAACTCTTTTAAAAACCCGGATGAAAGTTTAACAAACCATGGATTGGATGTTACTTCTGTTCGTGAAAGCATTGTTTTAATTGATAATAGTCTTATGAGAGAATTTAATGCTTTTAACAATACTTTACAAATTTTAAGCGATCATAGAATTTCTATAGCAAATTGTTCGTTTAGTTCTTTATCTAAATTGGTTTTTTGTGCTGAATTATCTCAATTTATTGATTCTTATTTAAGTCAAGGGAAAAGTTCAGAAGATTTTATTCAACTTTTAAATTCTGGAAAATTTCCGGATATGTATTATGGAGAGTTTTTAAAAGCTCAAAGTTATGGAGGTCGTTAATATGAAATTTTTAGAAAAATATGGCTTCTCAAATGATGAAATTACTCATTTTATCGATACAACTGCAGATGTAGTGGTAGATGCGTTAGAAAATACTCAAAAATTGGTAAAATCTAATGCCGATTATTTAAGTGATTTAGGTGTTCGTAATTTTAAAGAAATTTTTCAGAACTATTATGAATTATTTTTGTTAGATCATAGTAATTTTGTCGGAATATTTAATAAATATGACCGTGATGATTTGGTTGAAAAATTGGCTAAAAATGTGGCTATTATTGAATATTTATAAAAAATAAGTGTGAGTTATTGAATTTTTTATAGAAGTGTGTTACGATATTTTCGTAATATAAAAGATAATTGTGTGCACAAGTGAATGTTATATTACAAAATTTTTATTTCACTTGGTCAAAGCAAGGAAATATTTATAAAGAATAGTGCTCGTTAGAGAGTAACTATTCTTTTTGTTTTATAGGAGAATTTATCTCACAAGAAAGTAAATGAATAATAGTTTGAGGTTAAAAAAAGAATATGTAAAAAGAATTGAGAGTTTTTACAATTTTTTATTTTGTATTTTCCTTGTATATAAAAGAATATCCACCTATTATCCAAGTAGTCAAATTTGTAGTGAATGTGGGCATCAAGACATTTCAATGAAAGATTACAGAAAAAGAAAATACGTTTGTCCGGTTTGTAAAGCTAAGATAGAAAGAGATTACAATGCAAGTAGAAATGTTTTTCAAGAAAGATTAAGAGAGTTAAAGATAATTAGTAAATAAAAAAACAGTACGGAGGCGACCTTCGAAAATGTGTTCTCTATAAAAAGAGAAAAGGAATATCGTGGGTATTCCAAGGAGGAAATAGAAAATTTATTTTCTATTGAATTCTTTTAGTTCTTTTGCATAAAGTGTGTTATAATACCTTTAGAAAGGGCGGATATACATGAGAATTTATAATACTTTGACTCGTAAAGTTGAAGAATTTGTACCTTACGAGGAAGGTAAAGTAAAGATGTATACGTGTGGGCCAACTGTTTATAACTATGCTCATATCGGTAATTTACGAACTTATATTTTCGAAGATATTTTAGAAAAAACTTTGAAATATTTGGGATATGAGGTTATGCGATGTATGAATATCACCGATGTTGGACATTTGACGAGTGATTCGGATTCTGGCGAGGATAAAATGGTAAAAGGAGCAAAAAAAGAACATAAAACGGTTTTAGAAATTGCTCATTTTTACACAGAAGCTTTTAAAAAAGATTTTGCTAAATTGAATATTAAATGGCCTGAAATTGTTTCTCCAGCAACAGAAAATATTCCAATGTATTTTAAGATGATTGAAAAGCTACTGGAAAAAGATTTGGCATATATTCAAGGTGGAAATGTTTATTTTGATACTTCAAAATTAGAAGATTATTATCAGTTAACGAATCATAAAATTGATGAAATGGTTGTCGGTGCTCGTGAGGGAGTAGAAGAAGATCAAAATAAAAAGAATCAAGCAGATTTTGTTTTATGGTTTACAAAATCCAAATTTGATGATCAAGAACTTAAATGGGAAAGTCCATGGGGTGTAGGTTATCCTGGATGGCACATCGAATGCTCTGGAATTTCTATTTCACATTTGGGAGAGTATTTAGATATTCACTGTGGTGGAGTTGATAATATTTTTCCACATCATACTAATGAGATTGCTCAAAGTGAGGGCTACTTAGGTCATA